>JASHXW010000179.1 GCA_030043395.1 Streptosporangiaceae bacterium | reverse complement strand
GCTCGCGATGACCGCGACGACCAGAGCGGCTATCAGGCCCCCGAGGACTACGCCCCACCCGACTTGCGCGCTGACATCGGTCAGGTGACTGAGAAACGGGTTCGGCGCGCCGAACAAGCCGCGGGCTCCCGTGTCCTTCGACACCCCGCTGTTCGAGACGAGCGAGGAGGTGACCGGGCTCGCGGCGATGATGCCGGCCACCAGGCCGACGACCGCGCCGAGCACAGTGAAGGTCACCGCCTCGGTCGTGAACTGCGCCATGATCCGGCCATTCGAAGAGCCGATCGCCTTCAGGATCCCGATCTCCCGCTTGCGCTCCCGGACGATCATCACCATGACGAGGAGCAGGATGACGACGGCGGCCGCGACGGCGCCCGCGAGGCTGTAGAGGGCTATTCCCTTGACGTTGTCGAGGGAGCTGACGGCCTTGTCGGCGTCCCTGACCGGGCTCAGCACGCTCGCCAGCGGGCCGAGTGTGCGCTCGATCGCCGACGTCACCGACGCGAGCTCGGTCGCCGAGGCGACGGTGACGACCGCGGTCTCGACCTCACCGGTTCTTCCAGTCAGGTGCTGCAGGACAGGCAGCGAGGTGACGATGGTGTTGTCGGCCGACTGGTTGTCGGTATCGAAGATGGCCGCGACCGTGAACGTGGTCTTGTACGCGCGGAAGGTCGAGCCGACCCTGAGCCCGTTCTTACGCGCCATGGGAGCGCTCACCATGGCGACGTCCGCCGAGGTCGAGCCCGAGATCGCATGGCCGCTTACGATCTTCAGCTCCGAGGCGCCGATACTCAGGGAGTTCGCTGGCTGGCTGGACCCGGTGAAGTACAGCTGCTGGCTGCCACTGACCGGCGGCGTGCAGGGTTTGGGTTCACACGCGAGTCCCGCCCTCCTGGCCGCCAGGCTCATGGGCGACTTGAGGTTCGTCAAGCCGAGCTTGATCGTGTGCCCCGAGCTATGGCAGGTGGCCCCCTTCGGGCAGTGGCTGCGCGACCCGCCGATGGTGTTGGCCGCGCCGTTGATGCTCTCGTCGATGCCCGTGACCCCGTGCAGGCGGGCGATGGGCGCGAGCTCGGCGGTCGTGAGTGCCTTCCCGAGCAGCATGCCGGTGGAGTAGCCGGGAGGCCCGATGGTCACGGTGTTGCCGACCGAGCGCAGCGTGCTCGCTACCTTGTCGCTGACAGCTCGACGCGCGCTCAGCATGACGAAGGCCAGGCCGATTGCCAGCCCGAGTATCAGGATGACCGAGACGGCGCGGGTCGCGTTGCGGAACGCGTTCCGGACACCTCTCGTCACTGTGTTCACGACGTGCTACTCCCCTCGCAGGCGGCAGTGCCGTGAACATTAGACAGCGCGAGTGGTTTCAAGAACCTAACGCCGCCTTAGGCGGCGGTGAGAGCCAGGTGGCTGGCTCAGCCGGGCAGGTCCTCCGGACGCTTCGCGGCGAGCTTGCCCTGTAGCAGGCCGGTCGCCTGGCCTACTTCGATCAGGTATCCGTCCGGGTCTCGCATATAGCAGCGGATCTCGGCCTCACGGTCGATGGGCGGCGTGACGAACTCCGCCCCTTTTTCCTTCCATGCCTCGTAACAGGCGCGAATATCGGCGACCCGCAGGTTCAGGAAAATCGATGTGGTCTCACCGGGCTCGTAGTTCACCACCGAGATGCCTGGCTTGTCTGGAGTCGGCGGCCCGCCTGGGTTCATGATGATCCACGAATTGGACAACTTGACGATGCACGGATTCTCGTCCATGACGACAGTGCCGCCTAGGACACGCGAGTAGAAGTCCCGTGAGCGCGCGACACTGCGGACGGTGATGAACAGGGTCGCCAGGATGCCCTCTTGGGGCGCGGGCAGGTTGGCGAAGTCGATGCGGGGCGCGGGTTCGGTCATGTTTGCTCCACTAGGCGAGCGGTGAGCTCGGTAACGATCTCTGACGCGGACTGTTCCTGCCTGGCGAGTGCGACGCTCTGCCCAGCCCACATGGACAGCGCTTCGATCTCCCCGGTCGTCCCGACCATGGGCGGCGCCGGCTCGTAACGGACGATCGCCTCGCCCGAGGCGAAGTGCGCGATCACGTCGCCATGGCCTGGCCGCCGCGCGAGTGGAGGGCGGCCAGCAGCTTCCCACGCATCGGCCGTTGAGTTGCGCAACGCGCGGTGCGGCGAGTCCGGCCATCCGACCTCGTACAGGTTGGGGTACAACTGCGCATCAGTCTCGGCAGCCGCGATCAGCCTGCGCCGGTAGTCCTCGTGGATCGGCATCTCCTGGGCGAGCAGGAACCGCGTGCCCAGCCACGCGGCCTGGGCGCCCAGGGCGAGAACCGCGGCGACTCCGCGAGCGTCGCCGATCCCGCCAGCCGCGATCACCGGGACCGGCGCGACGGCGTCCACGACAGCGGGAACGAGCGGCAGCGTCCCGATGCTGCCCCAGACGTGCCCGCCAGCTTCCCGGCCTTGCGCGACGATGACGTCGACCCCGCTGGCGACTGCCTGCCGTGCTTCCTCCGCGCTGGCGACCGTGTGCAAGACGATCCCCCCGGCGTCGTGCACGGACTCGACGTAGTCGCTGGGATCGCCCCACATGAACGAGACGATCCGCAAGCCTGCCTCCAGGGCCTGGTCAAGGCGATGGTGCTGATCATCGGTGAGAACGAGGTTGCCGCCAAACGGATTGGCCGTCAGCCCCGCCGTCTCCCTGACGACCGCCCCGGCGTCGTCGGACCAGGTCAGCGTCAGCATGCCGAGCGCTCCGGCATTGGAGACCGCGGCGGCTAGCTGGGGAATGGCGGCCATGGGCGCCTGTACGATCGGCTGGTCGATCCCGAGCATCTCGCAAAGCGGTGTGCGCATCCTTCGCCCCTCCGTGACTTTCGCTGGCTACGAGGTAACTTGCCGTGAGAAGTGGTGCCGCCTGAGCTACGCGCCGCCGGTCGTCCCCTTGTCCTCATAGGAGGTCGGCGTCGAGTCGGGGGACCGCCGGTCCCACCCGTGGAAGTGCGAATAGTCGCCCGCGTCCCATGCTTGGCGCAGGCCGGGGGTGCCCAGGTCCCAGTCGGGGCGGATCTCGCTCGTGGCTGCACGCAGGTCATGCCACAGGTCGTAGAACGACGGGCGGCCCCAGAACCAGTAGCCGTTGTAGACGCTGTGCACGATCAGCCCGGGCTTGAGCACCAGGGTGTGCGGGACCATGGGGTTGTGCTCGGGGTCGGTGTACTCCTGGATGTCGAGGTCTTTCTGGACCGTCCGGCCGGGATCGGACAGGAAGGTCCACTGGGCGCCTACTGACGCGCGGAATTCCTGCAGCGTGTGATGGTCGTCGGTGGCGATCGTCACGACCTGGGTGTAGGCCACCGCGATCTTCGGGTAGTTGGCCGCCAGTTCCAGGTGCTGCTGGTGCTCCTTCGGGCAGTAATTGCCGCGCGCAAGGGTGAGGATCAGCGGATCGCGGCCCTGAAGCTCGCTCAGCGCGCGCACCGTGCCGAGGTGGTCAGGGAGTGCGTAGTCAGGGAAGGCCCCGCCAGGCTTGATGTCAGGACGCATCGGATCACTGCCCCTCAGTGCTTCGGATGCCGTTCG
>JASHXW010000178.1 GCA_030043395.1 Streptosporangiaceae bacterium | reverse complement strand
CGGGATCGGCATGGTGCACCAGCATTTCATGCTCGTGCCGGTCTTCACCGTCGCCGAGAACGTCACGCTGGGCATCGAGCGGGTCAACAGGTTCGGCTTGCTCGATCGCAAGCGAACCCGCCGCGACGTGCTCGCCCTTTCCGAGCGCTTCGGGCTCTCGATCAACCCCGACGCCTACGTCGAGGACCTGCCTGTCGGCGTCCAGCAGCGCGTGGAGATCGTCAAGGCGCTGATGCGCGACGCCCGGGTCCTGGTGCTCGACGAGCCGACCGCCGTCCTCACGCCTAGCGAGACCGAGGACCTGTTCCGCATCATGCGCGAGCTGCGCGAGGGCGGCCGGTCCATCATCTTCATCTCGCACAAGCTCAAGGAAGTCCAGGCGATCGCCGACAACGTCACGATCATCCGCCGCGGCACGGTGGTCGGCGAGCGCCCGCCGTCGACCAGCGACGTCGAGCTCGCCGCCCTGATGGTCGGCCGGTCGGTCCAGCTGCGCGTCAGCAAGGAAGCGGCGCGACCCGAGGACGTCAGGCTCTCGGTCAGCGATCTCACTGTCGAGAGCGAGCGCGGCGACATCGCGGTGAAGAACGTCTCGTTCGAAGTCCGCGGCGGCGAGATCCTCGGCATCGTCGGCGTTCAGGGGAACGGCCAGACCGAGCTGTGCGAGGCACTGATGGGCCTGCGGCCGTCAACCGGCGCGGTGTCGCTCGACGGCAAGGAGATCAGCTCAGCGGACACCAGGGACCGGCTCCGTGCCGGCATCGGTTACGTTCCCGAGGACCGTCAGGAAGACGGCCTGGTTGGAACCTTCTCTGTCGCCGACAACCTCGTCCTGGACGTGCACGACCGCCCGCCGTACGCCTCAGGCATCGCGCTTCACGTGGACGCGATCAACGAAGCCGCGCTGCGCCTGGTCGCGGACTACGACGTCAGGACGACATCGGTGCATACGGCGGTGGGCACGCTCTCGGGCGGCAACCAGCAGAAGGTGATCGTCGCCCGCGAGCTCAGCCGCGACAACAAGCTGCTCCTGGCCAGCCAGCCAACCCGCGGACTCGATGTCGGCTCGATCGAGTTCGTGCACAAGCAGATCGTGGCCGCGCGGGACCGGGGCGTGGCCGTCGTGATCGTCTCGTCCGAGCTCGACGAGATCTACGCCCTGTCGGACCGGATCGCCGTCATGTACGAGGGCCAGATCGTCGCCTTCTGCGACCCGGAAATCCCCGAGCAGGAACTCGGCCTGCTGATGGCCGGAGCCGGAGCCGGAAACGGCAATGGCTCGGTGCAGGCGGCGCCAGCGTCAGGCGGGGGGCCGTCCCCCCGGCCAGCACATGAGCTGAACGCGGACGAGGAACTCGAACTGCCCGGCACTGTGCAGATAGCCAAGGAGCCAGAGCAGTGAGCGACGAGAGCCTTCCCGCGGAGCCCGCGCCGATCGGGCCGCAAGGAGCGCCTGATTCTGCGCTGGCCGACTCCGAGGAAGCTGGCAAGGCAGGCCAAGGTGGCCGTGCGAAGCTGACCGGCAACCTGATCATCCAGGCGATCACGCAGGGCAGTTCTCCTGTCATCACGATCCTGGCCATCTTCCTGGCACTCGTGGCAGGCGGCGTGCTCATCGTGCTGAGCGACCCTGCCGTGCTGCACGCCTGGGGTGACTTCTTCAGCGCGCCGGGGACGGCGCTGTCCCAGACCTGGTCGTCGGTCTCGTTCGCCTACTCGCAGATGTTCGAGGGATCGATACTGAGTCCGTCGACCGTCAGCGCGGCGTTCCACGGTGGTTCGGTCGCCGCGGTCTTCTACCCGC
Organism: Streptosporangiaceae bacterium; assembly: GCA_030043395.1. Next base: position 1,800 of record JASHXW010000178.1, on the reverse strand, counting down.
TGTCCTCGACCGCCGCCGCCGCCACCCCGCTGATCCTGACCGGCCTGTCGGTGGCGATCGCGTTCCGGGCGGGCCTGTTCAACATCGGCGCTGCCGGCCAGTGGGTGGGCGGTGCCTGCGTGGCGACCTACCTCGGGTTCGGGATCAGCATGCCGCCCGTGATCCACGTCGTGGTCTGCGTGATCGGCGCATTCGCAGGCGGTGCCGTGATCGGCTGGCTGGTCGGCCTGCTCAAGGCCAAGACCGGTGCCCACGAGGTGATCGTGACGATCATGGCCAACTACGTCATGTACAACCTGCTGCTGTACTTGCTCTCCCATCCGGCGATGCTCCAGCAGCCCGGCCAGAGCAACGAGATCGCCCCGTTCATCGACAACGACGCCAACCTGCCGCATGTCGGCGGTCCTCCCCCGCAGGTGGGCGTTGGGTTCCTGATCGGGATAGCCGCCGCGATCGCGATGGCCTGGCTGCTGTCCCGCAGCACGACCGGGTTCCAGTTCAGGACGGTCGGGGCCAGCGCGAGCGCCGCGCGCAACGCTGGCATCAAGGTGGAACGAGTCTGGTGGCTGGTCATGCTGATCGCCGGCGGCCTGGCGGGCCTGTCCGCCGCGGCCATAGTCCTGGGCACGAATACGCAGCTGACCTATAACAGCTACGGCACCTATGGAACCGACGGCATCACCGTCGCGCTGCTCGGCAAGGCCAAACCGCTCGGCGTGGTGCTCGCCGGCCTGTTGTTCGGCGCGCTGCAGACCGGGGGCGCCTACGTGGAGGGCGCCACGCTCGGCCAGGTCCCCGCCGATATCTTCCAGGTGCTTGAGGGCCTGATCGTGCTCTTCGTCGCTGCCCCGCCGCTGATCCGCATGATCTTCCGGCTGCGTGCGACTCGCGGCGCAGGCATGGAGGCCGCTGCTAAGGGGTGGAACGGGTGACGACCACCGCACTACTCACGGCGATCCGGACGCCGCGAGCCACCACCGGCCGGCGATACGTCGCCGCGGTCACCTTCCTCGTCTTCGGGCTCGCGGACATCGTCGGATTCGGGATGTTCGCCCACAAGGGCGACGCCAGGTTTGCCTTGTCGCTCTCCGGCACGGGCGTCCAGATCCCTCATATCCACGTTCCCGCTGCCCTGGCCTGCTACGTGCTTGGCGCCATCTGCGTCTGCATGGGCTTGCTCCGCCTCGCCGGCGACCTGCCGGTGGCCGGCGAATCCGGCCGAGCTGCCGTGGACCAGGCTCCCGTCGGCGAGGCGAGGGCCGGCCAGCCCGGCCTGGCCCTGCGGCTGCGGTCCGCTGCCGAGCTGTCCCCGCGCGGGAAGCGGATCACCATGGCGGTCGCCATGCTGTGCACGCTCCTGGCCCTGCTCTGCTGGACCGACGCCGGGCAGTCCAGCGCGCTCAACGTCGTCAACCTCCTGCAGGGCACGCTCGAGTCGGCGATCCCGCTCATCCTGGGTGCCATGTCTGGCCTGCTCTGCGAGCGTTCCGGCGTCATCAACATCGCGATCGAGGGCCAGCTCCTGAGCGGGGCGTTCGCCGCGGCGATCATCGCCAGCGCGTTCGGCGGGCTGTGGCTTGGCCTGGTCATGGGCGCGCTCGCCGGCGGGATGATCGCCCTGCTGCTCGCGGTCTTCGCGATCACGCTGCTTGTTGACCAGATCGTGCTCGGCGTGGTGCTCAACGTGCTCGCGCTCGGCCTGACTGACTACCTCTATGACCGGCTGATGGCGACGAACCCGAACTACAACACCGGCGTCACCTTCAACGCGATCAAGATCCCCGGCCTGGGTAGCATCCC
>JASHXW010000177.1 GCA_030043395.1 Streptosporangiaceae bacterium | reverse complement strand
GCGTAGTCGGTGCTCTGCTCGCTGTGCCCGCTAGACTGCGTGATCCGCTCGGTGATCGACACGACGAACGTGATGCTCGATGCCCCGAAGGCCCGCATCGACAGGATCGTGGCCGAGGCGGTGCCGTCCTGCTTGGTGCTGGTCCTGGTTGCAGCTAGTCCGGGCGCCGAGTACGCGCGGCCGATCACCCCGAGAAGTTCGCTGCTGGCGAGCTCTTGCATCGGCGCCAGGTACGCGGATGTGCTTTCGCTGTAGGTGTAGGTGCCGTAGTCCCTTCCGAACGCGGTCGTGACCGCGGCCGCGCTGGCGAGGCCGGACTGCGTGAACGGCAGCCACTGATAGATGTTGGCCGCACCGGACGACGGAGGAGGCTGGCTGGCGCGCGAGGTCGCAGTATGCGCTGGCGAGTGCCGGTGGCCGCTGCCCGCAGCCGACGACTGCGGCAGGAACAGGAACACTCCTAGTCCGGCTAGGACCAGCACGGCAGCGGCGAAAGTGACGATCCTGCCAAGCTTGGAGAGTTCCATCGCGATCAGCTACTTCCGCGGCCATCCAGGCCGGCTCCAGAACGGGCCCGTGTGCTCCTCGCCACCGCCGAGCCCGAAGGGGGTCATCGACGGGCCGTCGCCGGACGATCCCTGGTCGGAGCGGTCTGGGCGAGACGGCCGGGACGCCCGCCCCTTGCGGCCCTGCCGGGATGAGCGGGACGGCGCCGAGGGGCGCGCGGGCTTCTGGCCGCGGTCGGGGCGATCCCGGTCAGCCGGGACGCTGTCCCGGGTGCCTCGGTCCGGACTACCGTTCCGGCTGGCCCGGGGGGTGTCTGGCGGAGCCGACTGGCCTTGGGTGCCGTTGGCGTCGCGCCGCGGCGGCGGCGCCGGCCGGGACGAGCGGGCCGGGCCGCCTCTCCCGCTCCAGAACGGCGTGCCGGACGACCCGCCGGAAGCGCTGCCACCGCGCGGGGGTACCCGCACCGGCGGTGCACCCGAGCCGTTCCCTGGCCGGGTGCCGGAACCAGCCCACGGCCCCGATGCTGATCCGCCCTTCGTCCAGCCATTCGACGAGCTCTGACCTGGTGGCAGGCGCAACGGTGGTGCCTGGCTCGCTGATGTCGTGCTGCCGGATGTCTGCCAGGCCCTGGCTCGGGCCGCTACGCCTGCGCCGGCTGCGGTGCTGGCCGGGTCGAGTGGGCCGCTGCCACCGGAGTCTCCTCCGCTCCCGTTTCCGCCGCCATCGGATCCCGCTCCGGTCCCGCCTGCCCCAGCGCCAAGTGAGAGGCCCGCGGCCTGCGCCGGGTTGCGGCGCGCCCACCTGGCTGCGCGGTAAGCGGCGAAGCCAGGTACGGCGAGCGCCGCGGTCATCGTGTTCGCCCTGGCCGTCGCCGCCGCCCGGCCCGCCTCGGACTCGGCGCGGTCGGTCGCGCCGATCGCGCCATAGCCGACCGCAGTGAACAAATGCTGGAACGGCTTGCGGTAAATGACGACCGCGACGGTAACCAGCGTGATCATCAGGATCTTCAGGGCCCACGGCAGGACCGCGTCGGAGGTTCCCATGATCAGGGCGTAGCAGTACAGCAGCACGCTGAGCGCCAGCGCGACCGCTGCCTGCTTGAGCAGAACGCCGACCAGCATCTCGAACCAGCGGATGGCGACGACGCGGCCGAACCCGGGATGCGTCCCGATCAGCAGGAAGAACGGCCCGACGATGAGCAGTAGCAGGAACCCGAGCTTGAGCAAGATCAGCGTGACGGATATCAGCAGGATGAGCAGGCCCGCGACCACGGCAGCCAGAACGGCCGCGAAGGCGATCTCCAGCCGGGTCGTCCATTCCTTGCCCTGGAACAGCGGGTAAACAGAAGGATCGTCCAGCTTGATTGTCTGCGCTATGCCGAGATAGGCGGCTTGCTTGGCGTTGACAACCGCCGTCGTCGGCCGCTCGTTCACCGCGATCGCCTGCGCCCAGAGCAGCTGGCGCCCGAACGTGGCAGCCGCCGTCGGCTTGCCGTTCGCGGTGAAAGCGGTCGTGCCGAACTCGCCGTCCAGCCACGGCTTGCAGACCAGGACGGTCCATAGCTCGTTCGCGTTCTGGTCGACGACAGTCCGGCCAGATGTGTAGGCGAAGCTCGACACGCTGATCTGCGGATCGTTGCTCTTGACCGGGACGCAACTCGCCTGGCCGGGAGTCGGCAGGTGGGCGAACGCGGTGTCCAGCGCCGTGCTGATCCCGTCGGAGACACCCGTGCCGATCCCGGTGAAGTCGGCGGGCCGGCCGATCAGCCAGATTGCCGCGGCGCAAGCCAGCAGCATCCACAAGGTGCCCTCGATGGTCCGGGTGCCGCGCTTGCGGATGAGCCCCTGCCAGGCCAGCCAGATCGCCCCGAGGATGACCACCACGGCGACGTACGGGAAGTAAATCGCGTGGCCCAGGCTGCCGACCAGGCGATCAGTGACTGCTTGCAGCCAGCTCAGGATCCCGTTGCCCGCGGCTGACTCGTACACGGTGATCGTGACGCGGTCCAGCGACTTTGCGAGATCGAAAATCATCCCGGCGACGTCGTTGCCGATCAGCGACGTCATGTCCGAGCACTGCATGTTGGTGGCGGCCCAGAACTGCCCCGACATCCCGTACTGGTTGTAGGCCGTGTTGATCCGGGGACCGGCAGACTCGGGCGGGCTGATCAGGGAGTCGATGCCAGATGATGCGGACTCCGGTTCGGGGGTCCCCGGGTTGCAGAGGTTGTTCAGGCCACCCACCAGGCCGGACGAGCCAAGTGAGCAGAAGCCAAGCAGCCCGCCGATGTCACCGATGCCCGGAACTGAGCACGGGCTGCGGTCTGGCAGCCCGGTTCTGCCCGGCTGAGCTGTGCCGTCGAACCTGACCGCCGAGAGCGTACGCGCCGTCACAGCCCGGCTTGAGCGGGCCGTTGTGGCGGGCGCGCCATGCCGGCTGGGCGCGGCGCCGTGCGGCAGCCCGATCAGCACTGCCAGCAAGACCAGCACGATGGCGGCCTTGCGTGGCAACCTGCGGGATCTGAGCATAAGGGGGGCTCCTCCGAGGGGTGGCAGACGCGTCGCTATGGCCCTGGCAATCTGGCCGGCCTCGGCGGTCGGCCTGGTGCGGCTTGTCCCGCGCGCGCGCCGGCGCCGTTGCCGTGCACCTGTTCCGCCTCCGCACCGCCACGTCCGGCACTGTCGGGTTGAGCGTCCGTAAGCTCGCCACCGCCGGGCTCGGGATCATGTCCCGCTGGCTCGCTTGCGTCCACATCTTGGGCCCTGACCGGAACCTGTTCGCTCGTGGCTCTGGTCGGATTGGTATCCAGCCAGCGGCGCAGGTCATCGGACATCAGGTCAATCGCGATCCGCCCGGCACGACTGTCCAGGTCGCGGAAAACGCACTCTCCGTTGCCGAGGCTGCGCAGCACTGCCTGATGCTCCTCGGAGGGGTCCACCCCGAGCAGCGACATGACGCTGGCCACCTCGGCCCGCTCGGTCGAGCGGAAGGCGAACACCGACGAGATGCAGTTCGTCACCTGCTCGTTGAGTAGGTCGCCGGCGTTCTGGGATACCAGGATCAGGGCCGTGTTCCGCGACCGGCCCATCCTCGACACTTCGGGGATCAGCTTGGCCCCTTGCGGTGTGGACGTCACTGCCCACGCCTCGTCAAGCACGATCGCCTTCGGGATACGCCGGTCCATTCCGTTGAGCAGGCGGCGCGCGAACTGGGACACGAGGTAGAGCAGCGCGACCGACAGGCGCTGCTCGTAGGAGTAGTCGTCGCGCTTGAGGCCAGCCTCGGGAAGAGTCAGCCCGGCAAGGGTAAACACGGTCGTCCAGCCCGCCGCGTCGATTCGGTCTCCGCCGGACGGCGCGAAGCAGAGCCTGGCCAGGCGCATCTCCGACATCGACCGCAGCACCGCGCCGAGATTCTTCGAGGCCGCGTCGTCCGCAGCCTCGAGGTGCTCGACCACCTGGCCGAGACTGGGCCGTTCGGTTGCCGCGACCGCGCCGACCGCCTGGATCATCGCGCTCTCGCGCTCCTCGCTCATGCCAGGAAGCAGCAGCCGCAGCGTCTCGGCGGCCATTGTCCTGCGCTCGGCAAGGTCGTCGGCGAACGAGAACGGGTCGAGCAAGCCAGCCGCGGCGGTGCCAAGCGGCAAGACCCTTGCCTTGCGGCCGCGGTGCTTCAGCAGTCGCACGAGCGACTCAGCGTCACCCTTGGGGTCGATCACCGCGACAGTCACCCCGCGCAGCGCGAGCTGGAGTATCAGCAGCAAGGCCAAGGTGGTCTTGCCGCCGCCTGGCTCGCCGGTGATCGCTATCGCGGTCGGCCGGTTGCGCGCCGCCGCGAGCAGCGGGTCGAAATGGACGACCGACCGAGCTCGCCCGATGGTCTCGCCGATATACGGCCCGATCCAGCCAGCGTCGTCGACTACCCGGTCACCGAGGTCCACCGTCGCGGTCGGCATGCCGCCGGCGATCGTGTAGAGCGGCTGGCGCTGCAGATACGAGGCCAGCCTAACCTTCTCCCCCGGCAGCGACTCGTTCAGCAGGGAGAACTGATCCCCCGTCGAGTTCACCACGTCGATACCGATGTCGCGGTAATGCTCGGTCACGGCCTCGGCGCGACGCAGGCACATCTCCCTGGTCGGTGCTGTGACGGCGAGCCGGTGCCAGCCGTAGACGAACGGCAATCGCTCCTTCGTGATGCCGTGCTCAAGCAGCCTGGCCGCCTCGATCTGCTCGGCGAGCGCGATCGGCAGGTCTGCGCCCGCCTCGCGGATGTGGGCGTCCATGTCCCTGGCATGCGCAAGCCGGCGGCTGACGTCCTTGCTCGCCTTGGCCGGCGGGATCAGCTTCATTCGCAGGCTGGCCTCGACCGGGAACGGCAGCGCGTCCGCATAGTGCAGCCACGGCTCGCCGTCGGGGAAGTACATGACGTCGGGGAACCTCGTGAAGGACAGGAACGCCGCGTATGACTCACCTGCTGGGTGAACCATCCGCAAGACGCTTCGCCCGTTGTGAATCTCGCCTTCGACGAGGGCCTCGATCTCGCCCTGGCCCCACGTGCGGCGCTTGACCGCGGATGGCGGCGGGTCACCAAGGCCGCCGGTCAGCGCGTGCCGGAATAGCCACGCGACCTCGTCCGCCCTGGCGTGCTTGGCTGCTAGCGAGCTGGCGGCGAGTGCCCGGCCGATCCGGTCGGCCTGCTCGGTCCACCGCGCGATCTCGCCGGCGACGATGGCGTCTTCCTCAAGCCCGAATAGCTGCTCCCCTGCCCGGAACACGCCGCCGAACTGTGTCAGCATGCCGCCGGCGAGCTGAGCGCGAACTCCGCGCTGGCCGAGCCGCACGCCTAGGTAGACCTCCTTGGTCCAGAAGTCCTTGGCCCAGACCTGCCG
>JASHXW010000176.1 GCA_030043395.1 Streptosporangiaceae bacterium | reverse complement strand
GGATACGCGAACGAGGTGACCGCCTGCCCGGTGAGATCCTCCAGGTCGTCCTTGCTGCCGCGCACCTCGCCGCGAAGGTCACCGGGCCCGCATGCGCGCAGGTCGGCGTGGCTGCGGCTGTGCGCGCCAATGGTGACTCCCGACGCTGCCATTTCCAGTACCTGCGACCTGGTCATGTAGCCGGGCGTGCCCAGCAGCCTGCTCGGCACGTACAGCGTCGCCGGCAGGCGGCGCGCGGTGAGCGGGCCGAGGGCGTTGGCATGGTTATCGGCCCACGCGTCGTCGAACGTGAGGACGACCGCGCGGGCGTGCGTCGATGGCTGGGCCAGGGTCGCTCTGGCCTCGTCGACGCTCAGCACCGGGACGGCGTCCCTGCGCGCGTCCAGGATGGCGAGCTGCCGCTCGAACCGGGCGGGCTCGACGGCGAGAGACCCGCCTTCCGTGTCGATCCGGTGCCAGCCAAGCACCGCGACGGCAGGCCCGAGCGGAAGCGGCCACAGCGCGCGGAGCTGGACGGCGCGGGCGACGGCCGGCCTCACGCGCCAACCTGCGGTGCCTCGGCCACGCTTCCGGCTTCCGGTGCGGCTCGGTCCTCTCCGTGAGCCGGCGCGCCAGGAGCACTTGCCTGCCCCGAGGCGGCCGCCCCCTGCCGCCTCGCGGACACGCCCCGCACCCGCACGCCGCCAGCCATGCTCGCTCCCAGCGCGGGGAGGAACCACAGCGGCGGGTAGTACTGCTCGGCCAGGAACAGCGCCCCGACGCACGCCACCACGAACCCGGCCGCCATCGCGGCCTGGAGCTCGTCGCGCCGCCGGTCATGAGGGAAGCGGCGCCGCAGGTCGACCCAGGACACGGCGAGGTAGCCGAGGAACAGCGCCAGGCCAACCACTCCCTGCTCGGCGAGGATGACCAGGTACGCCTCTTCGCCGCTGATCGTCAGGACGTTGGACGGGAAAGGCAGGCTCTCGTGAACCCCCGGCTCGTACTGGAAGAAGCGGTAGACGAAGTTCCCCGGGCCAACCCCGGTGATCGGGTAATGCCTCCATTCGTTCAGCTCGACCTTGTAGTAGCCAAACCTGACGTCCACGTTGGCCGTCGCGATGTGCGCCTTCGCGCCGAAGTCGCGCTGAATGAGCTGCGGATTCGAAATCAGCGCTGCCCCGACGATCACTACCACGCATGCCAGCGCCACCACGAGCCAGCGCAGTCGCAGCCGCCGCGTGCCGAACACCCAGACGGCGGCGGCGACCAGGCCGACCGCTGCGCTGCGCGAGAAGGTGGCCAGTATGCACCCCAGGATCAGCGCGAGCGCGACAGCGCAAAGGGCCCGCAGCAGCCAGGTGCGGGCCCACCGTAGCTGGTAGATCGCCAGCGGCAAGCTGCTGCCGAGGATGAACGCGAAGTCATTCGGGTCGGTAATCGGCCCGCTGGCCCTGGGCACGTGGTGCGCGAAGAACGCGTACAGCCCGATGGCACTGGCCACCGCGGCGGCGCAGGTCACGACGGCCACGATGACGTCCGCGCGCCGCTGATCACCCCTGACCGTCTGCAGTACCAGGAAGTACAGCACGCCGAACGTGATGTAGCGCAGGTAGGTGACCATGCCGGCGGTGAGGTCGACCGCCTCGACAAGCGATACCGCGCTCCAGAGCAAGAAGCCGCACACGAGCCACAGACCGCGGGTGGTCACCAGCGGACGCCGGTTCACCACCCAGTCAAGTGCCCAGGCGCCTACCGCGAGCGCGCCGATCGCCTTGTCGAGCGTCAGGATGCCGGCGCCCTTTGTCAGGTAGGCATTGAAGAAGAACCCCGCCGCCAGCACCGCAACTGCCAGCTCCAGGCGGCTGAGCAGCACGCCGAGCAGCAGCACGGCAGCGATGCCGCCGGCGAGGTACAGCGGCCAGCGTCCTACGACGGCGGCGGCCAGCAGGGCAGCAAGAAGCGCCGCGCCCAGCCTGAGCGTTCGCCCCCGCCCGCTTAGCGCCCCGCTCGCCTGGGGAAGCTTCTCAGAGATCATCGCTTTATCAGGCTTTCCCAGGCCGTCGTTTTCCTTAACGCGTGACCTGGATGCCTGCCGCTGCCTGATGTATCCCGGGGGTTGGAGTATCAGCAGGTCACAGGCTCGCTCGCGCTCTGCTGCTGCACCGCCTGATCCGCCGGCCACCGGGCGCCGGGCGCGTACGGCGCGGGGCGCGCTGTGGCTGTCAGCAAGCTCATGGACCACCAAGGGCGTCCAGACGCTGACCCTGCTCGTCCTGGCGAAGGCGCTGCGCCCGGCGGAGTTCGGCATCCTCGCGATCGCCGCGCTGACCTACAACGTGCTTCTCGCGCTGAACCAGCTCGGCGTCAGCGACGCCCTGAGCTACCTGAAGGACCGCATCGAGCAAGCGTCCAGGACCGCGCTCACCATCGTCATCGCTGGCGGGCTGGTCCTGACCGTCCTGACCTGGGCGCTGGCGCCGCTGATCGCCCACTTCTTTCACAGCCCTGGCGCGACCTTCGTGCTGCGCGGATTCGCGCTGGGGATAACGTTCGACGCGGCGGCGCAGGTGCCCATCGGACGGCTCACCAGGTCACTGAGCTTCTCGCGCCGCACGATCACCGACGCGCTGCCGCAGCTCATCGGCGCAGCGGTCACGATCAGCGTGGTCCTCGCTGGTTATCCCATCTGGGGACTGGTGGTCGGCCAGGTCGTCAGTTCGGTCAGCAACGCGATCGTCGCCATGACGGTCGGGCCTGCCTGCCTGCCCGGCTGGGACCGGGCTACGGCCCGGCAGCTACTGAGCTACGGCAAGTACCTGAGCGGGGCCGACATCCTCAACCTCGGCCTGCTCAACGTCGACTACCTGATCGTGGGGCACGTGCTCGGGCCGCGTGAGCTCGGCCTGTACTCGCTGGCATACCGGCTGTGCTTCATGCCCTACGTGTCGATATCAGTGGTGGCCAACGGGGCCCTGTTCCCCTATTACTGCCGGCTGCCGAGCAAGCAGGCCAAGGCGCGCACAGCGGAGAGCGCCGTGACGCTCATCACCGCGCTGAGCGTCCCCTGGTTCACTGGCATGGTTCTGTTCGCTGGCGACATCGCGCTGCTTGGCGCAAAGTGGGCGCCAGCCACGGGAGCGGTCCGGTTCCTGGCCATATACGGGCTGTTCCTCTCGCTGATACTGAGCTCGCTGGAAGTGCTCAAGGCGGTCGGGCGCACGGATCTGGTCTTCGCTTCCCGGTGCGTCCACCTCGCGGTGCTCACCGTCGCCATCCTGGTCACGGTGCGGCACGGCATCACCGTTGTCGCGCTGGACCAGGCATGCGTCGCCGCCGGCGTCGCGCTAATGACCGGCCTGTGGATGGCCAGGAGTGCCGCGATGCGCGCGACGGCGCTCGCCCGGGTGATCGGGCTGCCCGCGCTTGGCGCGCTCGGGATGGTCGTTGTCGTCCTCGCGCTGAGACAGGTCCCAGCACTCGGCGTCATCCCGTCGTGGACGGGCCTGCTGGTCATCGGCCCGCTTGCCCTGGTGGCCTACGCCGCCATCGTCCGGGTGATCATGCCAGGGCCGCTGCGCAGCGGCTGGGCTGCGCTGCGGAACAGGCCCGTCGCTGCCGAGGCTGCTTTCGCGGGCCCGCCCGGTCAGCTCCCGCCAGGAAGTAGTCCATAACCGGAAATGTGCCTGGCGACAGGTCAGTCCATCCGCACAGACGGGCGACAGCCCTGACCGGAGGTGGTGTCATGAGGAGCGCGGTGACCAGGGAGAAGCTGGTCACGACGGACGATCCTGGACTGCGGGTCAGCACGGGCCTGAACCACTGGGCCCCGCAGTGGGACGAGCTAGTAGACGCCTCTGCGCTGCCGTCACCGTTCCTGCGGTCCTGGTGGCTGTCGGGCGTCGCGGGCAAGGAGCCGCAGTTTGCCTTGGTCGTGGCAGGTGACCGGCTGCTTGGCGGTATCGCGCTCGAGCAAGTGCGCGTGCTCGGCTTGCCAAGCCTGCGGATGATCGGGGCGGGCCTGCTGTGCGCTGACCACCTGGATGCACTTGCGCGAGAGGACTGCGCCGATCGCGTGGCGACCGCGCTCCGCCAGTGGCTGCTGCGGCCCGGTGAACGAGTTCTCGACCTGGACGGGTTGCGTCCAGAAGGCCTGCTGGCCCGAGCGCTCGCCGGCCCATCCAGCGCCGAGGAGCTCGCGCAGGCCCCGTGGGAGGCCCTGCCCAGCTCGGCATCTGATTACCTGCGGTCCCGGCCAAGGACCTTGCGCAGGACGATCGGGCGCGCGTCGGACCGGCTGGGCGCCGAGGGCGTGCGGCATCAGGTTTGTCGCGGCGAGTCGGTCGCCGGCGCGCTGGAAGCGCTGCGCCGGCTGCATCAGGCCCAGTGGGGGGACGCCTCGCGCTTCCTGCCGGTCTTTGACCGTTTCGCCGCAGCGTGCGTTCTCGGCGCGCGGACGGACGAGGTGGCAGTCCACCAGCTCACGGCCGACGACGACGTCATCGCCTGCATGGTCACTTTCGAGGTCGCGGGGCGGGTCAGCCTGTACCAGAGCGCCCGGCGAACCGAGCCGCACTGGCGGGACGCCACGATCATGCTGCTCTCGGACATCATCGCCGACGCCTGCGAACGAGGCTTCACCGAAGTGGACTTCCTGCGCGGCGAGGAGGCGTACAAGAACAGCTTCGCGCCGCAGCGCCGACGGCTAGTCCGGCTGCGGGCCGCCAGCGGATGGGCCGCCCGGCTGGCGCTCGCAGGAGAGATGGCGGCGCGCCGAGCCAAGCGGCTCGCGGCGGCGAGCCGCACGAAGCACGCAGGCGCGGCGATGACAACCAAGGCGGATACCACATCCGGCAAGCAGGGTTACGAGACGAGCCAGGAAACGGGCCATGACGACGCCTAGCGAACTCGCCCGCGCCGCCAACGACGTCGCGGTGATCGTCCCGGCCTTCAACGCCAGCGAGTACATCGACCAGGCACTCGCGTCCGTGGCAACCCAGACGGTCGCACCGGGCGCGGTGGTCGTCATCGACGACTGCTCGCAGGACGACACCGCCGAGCGAGCGCTCCGCTGGCAGGACCGCCTGCCGGTCCAGGTCGTCCGGCTCAGCGCCAACAGCGGGCCTGGGGTAGCGCGCGACCAGGGCATCGCCGCGACCAGCGCGAACCTGCTCGCCATGCTGGACGCCGACGACCTGTTCTTGCCTGACCACCTGCAGACCGTGCTCGGCGTGCACGAGTCGGCGCAGGGGCTTGTTAACGCCATTGAATTGTCGTGGTCTCCGGGGGTCGGGCTGACCTTGCCGGACGGACGGCCACGGCGCCGTGCAGGATCCGATGACCTGCTCGCGCTCCTGCACCACAACTTCATCAACTTCGGGTTCTTCTCGCGCGCGCTGTATGAGAAGTCCGGCGGATTCAGCGACCGCTACTACTGCGAGGACTGGGAACTATGGATCCGGATGGTCCGGACCGGGGCGCGCGTGACGTCAGCGTCGCATCCAACCGCGATCCACCGGGTCCACCCGCAGAGCCTGTCGTTCGACTCGGCCAGGATCGCCCGGCACAGCGTGGAGTTCCTGACCGCCGAACTCCGGGGCACCCGGTCACCTGACGAGGCCGCCGCCATCCGCTCCGGGCTCGCGGCGCTGAACGGCAAGCTGAGTTTTTACCGCGCATCGGAGCTGATCGCGAGCGGAGACCTGCGGCAGGCCCGCAGGACGGCGCTCGACGGGCTGCCGGGCGGCGGGGCGAAGATCTGCGCGGGGCTGGCCGCACTGGCGCTGGCGCCCGCCGCTGCCGCCAGGATCGAGCGGCTGACGCGGCGCTACCGGCTGCATGCGGGCGCGTACACCCCGGACGGCTCGGCTCCTGGCGGGCGGCACTCCCAGTAGCCGGGGCGCTCCTAGTACGCGGTGTCCTTGTGGCGCATGCCAGGCAGCTTGCCGCTCGCGGCCTTGGCGCGCATGATCGCCACCTTCGCCGAGTCGACGGGCCTGGACTGGCCGGGCAGGCGGGGCGACATGTGCATCCGCCGCATGCGCGCGTTGAACGCCTCGACCAGGTTCTCCCGTTCGGTCGCCTCCGTGAAGTAGGTCAGCGTCACCGAAAGGGAGATCGCCGGGCCGTTGTGCACCCAGTGCGGCGCGATCGGCGGAATGTAAACCCCGCGCCCCGCGGTCAGCGGGTACGAGGCCAGCTCGGGGGGAAGCGACTCGATGCGCCCGTGCGAGCTGTCCCAATAGCGCTCGACTTCATGACGGCGGTCCTGCTCGGTGGCAAAACGGCCGAAGCTCACGGTCTTCGAGCCGCTGACCTGCATGAGCAG
>JASHXW010000175.1 GCA_030043395.1 Streptosporangiaceae bacterium | reverse complement strand
GGAGCCGGATAGGACGCGGTAGCCGCTCCCCAATCGGTACTGACCTGCTCGTTCGTGGCAGGGACGGAGGGGAAGCTCAGCATCCCAGGGTCGGCTGATGTTTCGTCGGCCGTCGGCAGGCGCGTGCCTTGCCCCGTTGCGCGCGCCTGAGTCCGCTCGCCCGAATGACCGCGGGCATAAGCACTCTGTGACGGTCGGCCGCCGAATGGCTCGATCTCGTCGTAGGTGCCGCCGAGTGGCCCGGAATGAGCCGCGTAGCCCCTGCCGTTCGGGTAGCTGTCGCCGGGACGGCTGAATGCGCCGGTGTATGGGGCACTGCTGTATGGGGCGTCGTCGTGGGTGGCGGCGGTGCCTGAAGGATAGGCCGCACCGGGGTCTGGGTACCCGTGCTCGGCATACCCGCCCTCCGCGTACCCGGACCCTGGGTAGCCGGGCGCCCGGTAGCCGGGATCGCCGTATCGGGGATCCGAAGGCCCGTGGTCGGAGTATCCGCGGCCCTGATGGCCCGGATCCGGGTATCCATGGCCCGCGTACCCGGGATTGCCGTGTGCCGGGTCTGAATAGCCGCGGACCGGGCGACGCTCGTCGCCATGGCGCGGCGCATCGCTGTAATTCGGCGGGTCGTAATCGGGCAGGCTGTAACCAGGATCGGCGCCGTATCCGCTGTAGTGCGGCTCCACCTCGCCTGGTACCCGGCCATGACCGTAGTCAGGCGTCGCGCCATGCCTCGGCGCGCCGTAACCCTGAGCGTCGCGATCAGGATGGCCATAGCCGCTGTCGGGATAGCCAATGCCAGCCGGACCCGGGCGATCGGGTGCGCCTCGAACCGCGTTGCGTGGCTGAGGGCCGGATTGAAGCGTCTGAACCATCCTGGACAGGTCGGCGAACGGCAGCCGGAACGTCCCGGTACAGCGGTTGCCCTGCCAGATGCTGAACACGGCCACCCGGCTGTCCGCGTACCAGCTCAGGCGCATGCTCCTGGCATCTCCCCGGACGTCGAAGAAGACCTCTCCCTCACGGGGAAGAGGAACGGCATCCGGCTCGGACATGCTGCCTATCGTCGCTTGGGCCGAGCATGTTGTCTAGCCAAATGAACAGCATTGGTCGGTCGGCAGGCTAGATCCTGCGCAGGTCAGCGAAGGCCTATGAGCGCGGGGATTCCCGCAGCGCGGTGCCATCAGTGCCGCCAGGCTGGGGATATGCGCTAAAAGCCAAGGGGGCGTCAAGCGCAGTACCGCGCCGTATCGCTCGATGTGATGTCGGCCACTGCTGCACGTCCCAATTTCGTGTGAATATCGTCATCTTGACCGTGCCGAGCGCCGCGCGATGGCATGATTATCCGGCGGTGCTGACGTACTGGGTGCAGCCCTGCTGCCCGCTGGGAGCGGAATACCTGCTTCGGACGGCCTTCCGTCCGTGACGGGGACAGCCGCCTCTGGCGTCAGGCGCGGGTACCTGTTGCCGGGCGTAGGCGTCCGAACTGGGCGTACGTGTCCGATCCGGGCATGGGCGAGGGAACACTTCAGCGCTGTAAGGCGTTTGCATGGTGCGACGGGGCGTTGCCGCATCGCGCGATTTGTTTAGTTGCGTCCAGCGAGCCGGGTGCCTCGCTAGGCGGGAGTTAACGGCGAGCTGGTTGAGGAGAATTTCCATGTCTGAGGTACGACGTCAGACCGTGCTGCTGCCACGGCCCAGCTGGGGCTGGCAGGACAAGGCCGCATGCCGCGGCACGGAAGTCGTGCTGTTCTTTGGTCCGGACGGTGAGCGGCAGCCTGAGCGGGAAGTGCGGGAGCGCAGGGCCAAGGCGCTCTGCGGATCTTGCCCTGTTCGGCTGGAATGCCTAGGGTACGCGGTCAGCCGGCCTGAGAAGTACGGCACTTGGGGCGGCTTGAACGAAGACGAGCGTTCCGCTGAGCGGCGCCGGCGTATGCGCCGGGCCAACGCGAACGCTGCCTGACCAGAGCCGCATAGACCGACAGCAACTAACGCCGGCGTCAATCGTGGCGCCGGCGTTAGCATGCGCGGGCACCGGCGGCCCGCGATGGGCGACAATGGAGCATGATCTGCAGGTGCTGCCGCCGCCAGGAGCACGAGGCCTGCCGAGGCGGGTCCTGGTGTGACTGCCAGCACAAGCCGTCGGCCGAGCTGGTGCCTGAGCCACGGCTTGCTTGGATCCGGCAAGGCTAAGCGGAATAGCCAGGCGAGGCCGAAGGTTCTGGCTGTGTACGCGCGAGCGCTCTGGGTATCTGTTTCTCCCGGGCCAGTACACGGCTTGTGTGCGCAGCACCACGAACAGCGACTGACTGCCTAAGCAGCCCGGAGGAGATGGCCGTGGCCCATCGAGCTTCACGGACTACGCGTGCTTTCTGCGCTATTTGGCCATACTCTGTCCTTAAGGACAAGGCATGACGCCCGCGCCACGGCCTCCTGAGCCGGCATCTGGCGGCGGAGCCGACGACGGGAAGGCGCCCATGTTGGAGAGCCTGGCACTGCGAGCTGCGGAAGAGCTTGAGGGCGCGTCGCCTGAAGACGTGATCAGGTGGGCCGCGGACACATTCGGCAGCAGGCTCTGCATTACCTCCTCGATGACCGACGCCGTCATCGTCGACCTCGCTTCGCGCCAGGTCCCTGGCATCGACGTGCTGTTCCTGGACACCGGTTACCACTTCCCCGAGACGATCGGGACAAGGGATGCCGTATCGGCCGTCTATCCGGTGAACGTGATCAATGTCACACCGCCGACAACCGTCGAGGAGCAGGACGCCGAACTCGGCCCGAAGCTCTACGCCCGCAACCCCGACCTGTGCTGCTACCTGCGCAAGGTGGTGCCGCTCGAGCAGTCACTCGAGCCCTACGACGCCTGGATCACCGGCGTGCGGCGCGAGGAAACCGACACGCGCACGAGCACCAAGGCGGTCATGTGGGATTCCAAGCGCCAGATGGTGAAGGTCAATCCCATCGTGGACTGGACGCAGCAGCAGGTCGATGACTACATCGCCGAGCACGGCGTGCTGGTGAACCCGCTGGTCTACGACGGCTACCCGTCGATTGGGTGCCGTACCTGCACCGCCCGGGTAGAGAAGGGCGCCGACCCCCGCAGCGGGCGCTGGGCGGGCACTTCGAAGACCGAATGCGGGATACACCTCTGAGCAGGTATGGAATCTGAGCACGGATCCCGCGCTACGCACGAGGTAATCAACCAGGTCCCGCAACTGACGGGGCACGATGTCGCAGCCGACGAGGCGTTGCTAACGGCCGTTCGGGCCTATGAGGCCGATTGGGTGCTGCCCGAACTGCACGTCCTAGGCGAGTCGGCGGGCTCGGCGGACGTCGCAGAGCTGGCCAGGCAGGCGAACGAGAACTCGCCGAGGCTGCGCACCCACGACAGGTACGGGCACCGGATCGACGAGGTCGAGTTCCACCCGGCGTGGCACCAGCTCATGACGACCGCCGTCAGCCATGGCCTGCACGCCGCTCCGTGGGCCGGCGGCAAGCCCGGCGCGCACGTCGCCAGGGCGGCCAAGTTCTACGTCTGGACCCAGGCCGAGGCGGGCCACGGCTGCCCGATCTCGATGACCTACTCGGTCGTGCCGGCGCTGCGCAACGAACCCGACCTTGCCGCGAGGTTCGAGCCACTGCTGAGCAGCGCCAGCTACGATCCGGGCTTGCGCGTCCCGGACGGCAAGGCCGGGCTCCTGGCCGGCATGGCCATGACCGAGAAGCAGGGCGGCTCCGATGTGCGCGCGAACACCACGCGAGCCGAGCCGGCCGGCGACGGCAGCTACCTGATTACCGGGCACAAGTGGTTCTGCTCGGCGCCCATGTCTGACCTGTTCCTGGTCCTGGCACAGGCCGGCGGCGGGCTGAGTTGCTTCCTCCTCCCCCGAGTCCTGCCCGACGGCAGCCGGAACCGGATGTACCTGCAGCGCCTGAAGGACAAGCTCGGCAACAAGTCCAACGCCTCGAGCGAAGTGGAGTACGACGCGGCCGTCGCCTGGCTGGTCGGCGAGCCCGGCCGGGGCGTGGCGACGATCATCGAGATGGTCAGCTCCACCAGGCTTGATTGCGTGCTGGGCAGCGCGGCGGGTATCAGGCAAGCCTGCGTGGAGGCATCGCATCACGCCGCGCACCGCCAGGCGTTCGGCGCGGTGCTGGCCGACCAGCCAGCCATGAAGGCGGTGCTGGCCGACCTCGCACTGGAGTCGGAGGCGGCGACGACACTCGCCATGCGACTGGCCGCTGCGGCCGACTGCGCGGCCAGGGGCGATGCCGCCGAGGCTGCCCTGCTGCGGGTGGCGCTGCCGGCCGCCAAGCACTGGACCTGCAAGCGCGCGCCGTTCGTCGTAGGCGAGGCGCTTGAATGCCTGGGCGGCAACGGATACGTCGAGGAGTCGGTCCTGCCGCGGCTCTTCCGTGACGCGCCGCTGAACTCCATCTGGGAGGGTTCTGGCAACGTGACAGCGCTCGACCTGCTGCGTGCGATCGCCCGCTCCCCTGGCAGCCTTGACGCGCTGCGCGCCGAGCTTAGCCAGGCCAGCGGGGCCGACCGGCGGCTTGACCACGCCACGGAGCGCTTGTGGCGCGAGCTGAGCAGCCTGGCCGGCGCCGATCCGGTCGCGGCCGCTTACCAGGCACGCCGCGTGGCCGGGTTGCTGACCGTCGTGCTGCAGGCTGCGTTGCTTGCCAGGACGGGTCCTGCGGCAGTCAGCGACGCGTTCTGCGCGTCCCGGCTCGGCGAGCCCGCAGGCCCGGGCGGGCCTGGCATGCCGCTCGGGATCCTGCCGGCCGGCCTGGACCTGACGCCCCTGCTCAGCAGGACGATGCCGGCGTTCACCAGATAGGGTCTGCGGATGCGCGTATGGCCGGGCTCCGCTTACCCGCTAGGGGCGATTTGGGACGGTTCTGGCACCAACTTCGCGATCTTCTCTGAGGTCGCCGACCTGGTGGAACTGTGCCTGTTCGATGAGGACGGCACCGAGACCCGGGTAGCTCTGTCCGAGGTGGACGGCTTCGTATGGCACTGCTACCTGCCCGATGTCGGACCCGGCCAGCTGTACGGGTTCCGGGTGCACGGCCCGTACGACCCAGGTCGCGGTCACCGGTGCAATCCGTCGAAGCTCCTGCTCGACCCGTACGCCAAGGCGGTCGCCGGCGATGTCACGTTCAGCCCGGCCCTGTTCTCCTATCAGCTCGGCAGCGCCGACCAGACGGTGCTGAACACCGACGACAGCGCTCCGTTCATGCCGCGTAATGCCGTCATCAACCCGTACTTCGACTGGGCAGGCGATCAGCAGCTCCGCACCCCCTACCACGAGACGCTGATCTATGAAGCTCATGTTCGCGGCCTCACCCTGCGCCATCCCGAGGTGCCCGCCGAACTGCGCGGCAGCTACGCCGGCCTGGCCTCGCCGGCCATCATCGAACACCTGCAGCGACTCGGGGTCACCGCCATCGAGCTGATGCCGGTGCATCAGTTCGTGCCCGAGCCGGTGCTCGTGGAGCGCGGCCTGACCAATTACTGGGGCTACAACACGATCGGCTTCTTCGCGCCGCACCACGGTTACGCGTCAGGCAATGCCGCGCACGGCCAGGTAGCCGAGTTCAAGTCGATGGTCAAGACCCTGCACCAGTCCGGCATCGAGGTGATCCTGGACGTCGTCTACAACCACACGGCCGAGGCAGCCGAGCTCGGCCCGACGCTCAGCTTCCGCGGCATCGACAACGCCGCCTACTACCGGCTGTCGGACTCCGATCCGGCGGTCTACCTGGACTACACCGGCTGCGGCAACAGCCTCAACGTGCGCCATCCGCATGCGCTGCAGCTGATCATGGACTCGCTGCGGTACTGGATCGACGACATGCACGTCGACGGCTTCCGCTTCGACCTGGCGTCGGCGCTGGCGAGGGAACTGCACGACGTCGACCGCCTGTCTGCCTTCTTCGACCTCGTGCAGCAAGATCCGCTGGTCTCCCAGGTCAAGCTCATCGCCGAACCATGGGACGTCGGGCAGGGCGGCTACCAGGTCGGCAAGTTCCCGCCGCAATGGACGGAATGGAACGGCAAGTACCGCGACACCGTCAGGGACTTCTGGCGAGGGGAACCAGGACAGCTCCCCGAACTCGCGTCCCGGCTGACGGGGTCGAGTGACTTGTACGAGACCAGTGCCAGGCGGCCAGTGGCCTCGGTGAACTTCGTGACCTGCCATGACGGGTTCACCCTCGCCGACCTCGTCAGCTATGACCGCAAGCACAACGAGGCGAACGGCGAGCAGAACCGCGACGGTTCAGACGACAACCGGTCTTGGAACTGCGGAGCAGAAGGCCCCACCGACGACCCGGACATTCTCGCGCTGCGGGACCGCCAGGTGCGGAACTTCCTGGTCACGCTGTTCTTCTCGCAGGGCATCCCGATGCTGCTGGCGGGCGACGAGCTTGGCCGGACCCAGCGCGGCAACAACAACAGCTACTGCCAGGACAACGAGATCTCCTGGGTCGACTGGGACGCTGCGGTGGCCAGGGCCGACCTGATCGAGTTCGTCGCCGCGCTGTCGGCCCTGCGCAGGGCGCATCCGGTCTTCCGGCGCAGGCGGTTCTTCAGCGGCCAGGCTGGCGGGTCGGCCGACGGGCTGCGGGACATCGTGTGGCTGAGCCCGTCAGGCGCGGAGATGTCTGGGTCGGACTGGGGTAACGACGAGGCCAGGTCGCTGGCTGTCTGCGTGAATGGCGACGCGATCACCGAGCCCGGGCCACGTGGTGAGCGGATCACCGACTCGGACTTCGTCCTGCTGATCAACGCGCAGGCCGAGCTGGTCACCTTCCGCGTGCCTGCGCGCTTTCTCGGACCCACCGATGTGGCCTGGCAGGTGATCGTGGACACTGGCGCCGAGCAGCCGGTCGCGATCGTCCCGGCGCAGCCTGCCGCCCTGGTGGTAGCCGCGCAACGGCAGCCTAGTGCGGGTCGGCCAGCAGATGCCGGAGTCAGCGTCCTGGGACCAGACGGGCTGACGGTGCGCGTCGCAGGCCGCTCGATCGTCGTGCTGCGTGGGTCGAGGCCGAGCTGAGCCTGGTCAGGTCTTGCGGTAGCCGCCTATGCACACCAGCCGCGGCTTGATCGCGGCGACGTGCGTGCTCCCGCTCTGCGGGCTGGCTGAGGTTCCGGTGTAGGCATCGCACGGGCCCTGGACGATCGGCGGGCGGCACGGATCCAGTCGCGGCACTGTCACGAAGACCCGGCACGGCCCAGGCAGTCCGCCCACGTACGGACAGGGCAGCATCGTGCCCGTGTAAGCCGGGCCAGCTTCAGCCGGGCCAGTCGCAGTCCGGCCAGCTTCAAGTGGCACGGCTATCCCCAGACGGCACCTGACGGGCTGGACGACAGCACCGCCGCCGGGTGGTGCGAGGTCCTTGAGGTCACGGATCCGGCGCGGAACGGGTCCGCAGCCGATGCCGTAGTTGTCCGGCACGCTGATCGAGTAGTACTGCTTGACTTGCTTGGGCTTATAACCAGGCGGGGTGGACACGCTTCCCGGCAGGCAGCTGACGGTGTGGCCTGGCAGTGCACGGACGACGATCAGGATGACCCACACGAGCTCGTTGATCGAGCAGTTCTGCTGGACGCAGCCGCCGTAGAGCCCGTTGTCGGCCTTGTTCACCGCGGGGACGGTGGACAGGATCAGCCGTTGCGACGTGCGAGCGTGCTTGACCGGCGCAGGCGAAGACAGGCCTGCCAGAAACGACTCCTCGTCGCGGGTCAGGACGCCGAACGGCAGCCGTGAGCTCGAGCCGCCGGGGCAGGCAGGTCCAGCTGCGGAGCGGTCAGTCAGCGCTGCGTACCAGGCCGTCCCGTGGCTAGAAGGCGCCGTTGCCAGCTCTGGCTTTCCCGACTTCGCGTCGACCACGACGAGGGCCTCCCGCCTGCTGGCGCCATGCCCGCGCGACAGCAGGACGTCCCAGATCGGAAGCCACGGTGCTCGGGTCAAGGTGGCGGGAACTCGCCCGGTCCCGACGCGCGAGCGCTGCATGAGCGCGGCAGTCTCGGCCCAGGATGACAACTTGGCCAGGGCGGACGGCCAGTGCGAGCCCGCCGACCGCCGGGCCGCCGAGACAGCCGCGCGCTGGCTGACGATCCGGCCGGGAGCGACAGGAAGCGAGACGATCTTCTTGCCGGGCCCGACGGTGACGCCGTGTACGGTGCGCTGGCAGCCGCCGCCGGTTCCTGACCTGCCAGGATGCGCGACTGCGGCATCGGTGCCGGCGTGCCTGGCCGGGACCTCGCCGCAGGCTGCCACGGCGAGTGAGACCAGGACGAGAGGGGCAACGATCCACGCCGTGCTCCGCTGCGGCGCGCCATGCGACGATGACCGCGCGCGTGCAAGCCACGTGAGGCTCATGACCTACAGACGTTACGCCGTAGCAGCCGGTTCCGCGGACCCCAGAATTAGTGCCCTCAGGTCTGTTGCCATGATCGGACGGTGCGCCAGATCTTCCCGCCTCCCGATGGGGGCCCTGAGTCCGGCCAGCTCGGGCCGGCCGACCTGATCGGGTCCGCTGAGCCGATCACCCCGGCGGCGGCCGGCCGGCCGGGCGTCGAGGAACTCATAGCGGCACTGGGCGCCCGCTACGCCTATCCGCCGCACGGCACCTGGGTCCGCGCAAACATGATCGCGAGCGTGGACGGGGCCATCGCGCTGGACGGGCGGTCCGGCGGCTTGTCGGGGGCCGCCGACCGGCTCATGTTCTGGGTACTGCGGAGCCTGGCCGACGTGATCCTGGTCGGCGCGGGCACGGCGCGAGCCGAGCGGTACGGCCCGGTCAGACCGGTCGACCTGTGGCCGTCGCTCCGGTACGGCCGCGCGGCCCTGCCGCCGATCGCCGTGATCACCAGGCATCTCGACCTGGACCTGGATGGGCGACTGTTCGGCTACAGGGGTGAGTCAGCGCGCCCGATCGTCCTCACTACGGCGGCCGCGCCGAAGGACAAGCTGGCCGCCACGGCGCGCGTCGCCGAGGTCATCGTCGTAGGCGAGGACGACGTTCCCGCGGCCGCGGCGGTGGATGCTCTCGCCAGCCGCGGCCACCACCGGATCCTGACCGAGGGCGGACCTGGCCTGCTCGGGCAGCTGGCCGAAGGCGGGCTGCTTGACGAGCTGTGCCTGACGATCAGCCCGATCCTGGAGGGCGGGCGCGCTCCGGGCCGGGTCGCTGTCGCACCGCAGGGCGGCCAGGGCAAGCCCACAGCCTTCAGGCTGGCCAGCCTTCTGGAGGACGACGGGTTCCTGCTGAGCCGCTATGTGCGGGCCAGCGCACCCTGAGCGGTCCAGGATCAAGAGCACGCCAGACGAGCCAGCGAGGTCAGAGCGCTGCCGGGCTAGCGGAACAGGCGGGTCAGCCGCCCTGACGAAGCCGCTCTAGTGCCTCGGCCAGGATCTGCGCGCCGTCGTTGGCCGAGCGGCGCTCCTTCACGTAGGCGAGATGGGTCTTGTAGGGCTCGGTCTGCGGTGGCGACGGCGGGCTCGTGGCGTCCCGGCCGGCGGGAACGCCGCAACGCGGGCAGTCCCACGTGTCGGGGACGGGGGCGTCGTTGGCGAAGCTCGGCACGGTCACGTGACCGTTGCAGCAATAGAACGAGACACGCACCCTCGGAGCCGCCTCCCCGCGCTCCGCCTCCCCCATAGGTCCGGCGCCGACACGGCTGCCGCGAATCGCGTTACCACTACTCAATGCTGGCCTCTTTCCAGGTGAAGCGCTGGTCCCGACGTCGGCGGCGCCCTCGCGTCAGCTCGCGAGGCGCTCGCTCGTTACTTCAGGAGTAGACCGAGCGCGACAATGCAGATGAACCACAAGATCCCAGTGAAGATAGTGATGCGGTCCAGGTTCCGCTCGACGACCGACGAGGACCCGAGCGAGGACGACATGCCCCCGCCGAACAGGTCAGATAGGCCGCCACCCTTGCCCTTGTGCAGCAGGACAAGCAGCACCATGAGCAGGCTCGTAATGATCAGGACGATGGAGAATGCGATGACCACTGCTGTTGTCGTCCCTCCGAGAGCGTCGGTCAGGCGTCGGCCTGACGATAACGGCAGATCCTCACGAATCCCTCGTTATCTAGGCTAGCGCCACCGACCAGCGCGCCGTCGACATCCGGCTGCGCCATGATGGCAGGCATGTTGTCGGGTTTCACTGATCCCCCATACAGGATACGCATAGCGGCGGCTACTTCGGGACCGTGCATGACTGAAACCCGTTCCCTGATTGCCGCGCAGGCTTCCTGTGCGTCCTGCGGGCTGGCGACCTCCCCAGTGCCGATCGCCCAGACCGGCTCGTAGGCCATGACCAGGCCTGCTACCCGTTCGCCGGTGAGCCCGGCCAGGCCGCCGTCGAGCTGGGCGAGGATGTAGCCGATGTGCTCGCCAGCCTGCCTGACGGCGAGCGGCTCGCCGATGCACATGACGGGCGTCATCTCGTGCTCGAGGATCGCCCGGACTTTCGCGTTGACCAGCTCGTCGCTCTCGTTGTGGTACTGCCGCCGCTCGGAGTGGCCGGCCAGCACGTAGCGACAGCCCAGCTTGGCCAGCATCCGGGCGCTGATATCGCCGGTGTACGCGCCATCGGGGTGCGGCGAGACATCCTGCGCGCCGTACTGCAGGCGCAGCTTGTCCCCCTGAATGAGGGTTTGCACGCTGCGCAGCGCGGTGAACGGCGGGAGCACGGCGATGTCGGTCGCGTCGAAGTCCTTGTCGTTCAGCCGGAACGCGAGCTGCTGGGTCAGGGCGAGCGCCTCGAAGTGGTTGTTGTGCATCTTCCAGTTGCCCGCGACCAAGGGCTTGCGCCCGGTGTTCGGCCGGCTCACCCGTTATCCTCCAGCGCCGCTACGCCAGGAAGCGTCTTGCCTTCCAGGTACTCCAGGCTGGCGCCGCCGCCAGTAGAAATGTGACTGAAGGCACTGTCAGGGAAACCAAGCTGCCTAACGGCTGCCGCGGAGTCACCGCCGCCCACGACCGTCAGTCCAGCTACATGGCTGATCGCCTCGGCCACCGCCCTCGTGCCTGCCGCGAAGGCCGGGAACTCGAAGACTCCCACCGGGCCGTTCCAGAACACCGTCCTGGCGTCGGCCAGCTTGCTGGCGAACAGGGCGCGGGTGCGCGGTCCCATGTCCAGGCTCTCCCGGTCCGCCGGGAAGTCCTCCACGGCGAACACGTCGTGCTCGGCGTCCGGGGCGAAGCCGGTAGCGCCGACCAGGTCCTGCGGCAGCACGATCTCGACTCCCCGCTTCGCGGCGGTGTCCAGGAGATCCCGGACGCTGCTGACCTGGTCGGCCTCAAGCAGTGACTTGCCTACCTCGTAGCCCTGCGCGGCCAGGAAGGTGTACGACATGCCGCCACCGATGATCAGCCGGTCGGCCTTGTCGAGCAGGTTCATGATCACGGCAAGCTTGTCCGACGGCTTCGCGCCACCCAGGACGACGACGTATGGCCGGTCCGGGTTCTCGGTCAGGCGGCGCAGCACTGCGAGTTCCTGCTGCACCAGCAGTCCGGCCGCGTGCGGCAGCAGCGCGGGAACGTCGAACACGCTCGCGTGCTTGCGGTGCAGCGCCCCGAAGCCGTCGCCCACGTACAAGCTGGCCAGCGCCGCCAGGCGCCCGGCCAGCTCTGCGCGCTCGGCGTCGTCCTTGCTGGTCTCAGCTGGCTCGAAGCGCACGTTCTCCAGCAGGCCGACGTCACCGTCGCCGAGCGACTCGGCGACCTCCGCTGCCGTCGGGCCAGCCGCATCCGAGGCGAACGTGACGTCCCGGCCTAGCAGCTCGCTCAGCCGTTCCGCCACTGGCAGCAGTGACGGCCCGCCAGCTGCTCGAGCAGCGTAGTCGTCGCCCTTCGGACGGCCGAGGTGAGCGCAGGTCAGGACGCGCGCACCGCGGTCGGTGAGCGCGCCGATCGTCGGCAAAGTCGCCCTGATCCGCCCGTCGTCGGTGATCGTCTCGCCGTCCAGCGGAACGTTGAGGTCGGCGCGCAGCAGCACGACCTTGCCTGCAACGTCAAGGTCAGCGATATCCCGCATCGCTAGCCCTGCCCGGGCAGCCGCGAGGCCATCAGCTCGGCCAGGTCCACCAGGCGGTTGCTGTAACCCCACTCGTTGTCGTACCAGCCGATGACCTTCACCTGGTCCCCTGCCGCCATGGTGAGCAGGGAGTCGAAGGTGCATGACCACGGGGTGCCGACGATGTCACTGGAGACGATCGGGTCGGCCGTGTAGTGCAGGTACGGCTGCAGCGGCCCGTCGATGGCAGCGCCCAGGTAAGCCTCGTTGACCTCTTGCGCGGTGACCTCGCGCTCAAGCTGCACGACGAGGTCGGTGACCGACCCGTCCATCACGGGCACCCGCATCGACATGCCGTCCATCTTGCCCTTCAGCGCGGGCAGCACCAGCGACGTAGCCCGGGCCGCGCCGGTCGTAGTCGGGATGATGTTCTGCGCAGCCGCCCTGGCACGGCGCAGGTCCTTGTGCACGAAGTCAAGGATCACCTGGTCGTTGGTGTAGGCGTGGATCGTCGTCATCATGCCCTTGACGATGCCGAAGCTGTCCAGCAGGACCTTCGCCATCGGCGCGACGCAGTTCGTCGTGCACGACGCGTTCGACACGATGTGATGGCGGTCCGGGTCGTAGGAGGAGTCATTTACGCCCATGACGACCGTGATGTCCTCGCCCTTGGCGGGTGCGGAGATGATGACCTTCTTGGCGCCGGCCTGCAGGTGCTTGCCTGCGCCAGCCGCATCGGTGAACTTGCCCGTCGACTCGATCACCACGTCGACGCCGAGTTCGGCCCACGGCAGGGCCGCCGGGTCGCGCTGCGCCAGCCAAGTGATCTTGCTGTCTCCGACCTGGATGGAGTTGTCGTCGGCGACCACGTCGACGTCGAGCGTCCCGAGCAGCGTGTCGTACTTCAGCAGGTGGGCGAAGATCGCGATGTCCCCGAGGTCATTGGCGGCGACGACCTCGATGTCCGTGGATTGCCTTGCGTGCAGAGCTCGCCAGAAGTTCCTGCCGATCCTGCCGAAACCGTTGATTCCTACCCGGACACTCACGCCCTTGCTCCAATCGGATTGTCATGCCGCAAGCGATATTTCATGCCGCCCGCGCGTCGTCAGCTCCACCACTGATCATCCGCCACGCGCACCATAACATCGCGAGTCGCCGGGGATCAGACCCCACTGGCCCTGCGCAGTCGCGTCAGAGGTCTGCGTTCATGCCTATTCGCAGGGGCGGGAACGGGCAGGTCGCCGCTCGCAAGGGCTCAAGGAGCCAGCATGTCGGGCGTGAGATGCGCCTCTGTGGTCGGGATGCCGAGCTCCATGGCGCGCTTGTCGGCAAGCGCGAGCAGCCGCCGGATCCGCCCGGCGATGGCGTCCTTGGTCAGCGGCGGGTCAGCGGCCTGGCCGAGCTCCTCCAGGCTGGCCTGGCGGTGCTTGATGCGCAGCTGGCCCGCCACGATCAGGTGCTCGGGAGCGTCCTCGCCGAGGATCTCAAGCGCCCGCTCGACCCGGGCGCCCGCGGCGACAGCTGCCCTGGCGCTACGGCGCAGGTTGGCGTCGTCGAAGTTAGCCAGCCGGTTGGCGGTGCCGCGCACTGCGCGGCGGATCCTGCGCTCCTCCCAGGCCAGGACGCTGTCATGCGCGCCCAGCCTGGTCAGCATCGCACTGATCGCGTCCCCGTCGCGGATCACGACCCGGTCCACACCGCGCACGTCGCGTGCCTTGGCGGCGATGTGCAGCCGCCTAGCCGCGCCGACCATCGCGAGCGCGGCCTCCGGCCCAGGACAGGTGAGCTCCAGGGACATGGACCGGCCAGGCTCAGTCAGTGAGCCGTGGGCGAGGAAGGCACCGCGCCATGCGGCCTCGCAGTCGCAGGTACTGCCGGCGACGACCTGCCTGGGAAGGCCGCGCACTGGCCTGCCGCGGGCGTCGACCAGGCCGGTCTGCCTGGCCAGGCTGTCGCCATCCTTGGAGACCCGGACCACGTAGCGGTTGCCCTTGCGCAGGCCGCTCGGCGCCAGCACGATCAGCTCGGCCGAATGGCCGTAGATCTCCATGATGTCCTTGCGCAGCCTTCGCGCGGCCGCGCCGGTGTCCAGTTCGGCCTCGACCATGATGTGGCCATTGCTCAGGTGCAGTCCGCCGGCGAAACGCAGCAGCGTCGAAACCTCAGCCTTCCGGCAGCACGGCTTGACCACGTTCACGCGGCTGAGCTCGTCCTTGACCAGGCTGGTCAGCGCCACCAATCTCACTCCCCCTCGAATATGCGGGCGAAGGCCCCGGCGAGCCGCAGCGGATCATGCCGGTCCGCGCGGCCGGCCTTGGCCAGGTCCGTCAGTACCAGCCGCGCGCCGAGCACGTCAGCGGCCTCCTTCAGCTCGCCGACAGTGTCGCTGGTCGCGGCCCGGTCGGCCAGGACCACGTCGATTGCCAGGTCCGGGGCATGCCGTGCAAGCACCTCGAGGTGCGCGCGCGGAGAGAACCCTTCGGTCTCCCCGGGCTGTGGCGCCAGGTTCAGCGTGACCAGCCTCCGGGCCGGAGTGGCGACCAGCGCGGAGGCCAGATCGGGCACCAGCAGGTGCGGGAGCACGCTGGTGAACCACGAGCCTGGGCCGAGCACCACCCAGTCTGCCTCGGCGACCGCCTGCAAAGCCTCGGCGCAGGCGGGCGGGTCGGCGGGAATCAATGACATCGACCGTACCCGGCCTGTCGTCGTCGCGCAGGCGACCTGGCCCCGAATGGTGCTGGCCTGTTGCGGAAACTCAGGGTCAATCCCCTCAACCTCCGCGACAAGCTCGATCGGCACGGAGGCCATCGGGAGCACCCGGCCGTAGGCGCCGAGCAGCCGGCCCACCCAGTCAAGTCCGGTGACCGTGTCACCGAGGAGTTCCCACAGGGCGACGATCAGCAGGTTGCCGACTGCGTGGCCGCCCAGCTCGCCTGAGCCGGAGAACCTGTGCTGCACGACCCTGCTCCAGGTCGTGCCCCACGAGTCGTCACCGCACAGCGCGGCCAGCGCCATCCGCAGGTCGCCAGGCGGCAGGACGCCGTACTCCCGGCGCAGCCGTCCGCTCGACCCGCCGTCGTCGGCCACTGTCACGATGGCGGTCAGGTCACGAGTAACCCGGCGCAGTGCTGACAGCGACGCGTACAGGCCATGACCTCCGCCCAGCGCGACCACGCGGCGGCGGGCCGGCCTGCCTCGCAGTCCCCCGGCCAGGGGGCTCTCCTCACTCACCAGTCATTCACGCCCGAGGTCGCGGTGCATCACCTGGACTCCCGGCCACGCTGGCCTCAGCCTCCTGGCGATTTCCTCCGCGATCACGACGCTGCGGTGCTTGCCGCCGGTGCATCCGACCGCCAGCGTGACGTAGTGCTTGCCGCCGCGCTCCAGCCCGGTCAGGCTGACTTGCAGGGCCTCGACATAGGGGCGCAGGAAGTCCTCGGTGCCCTGGTGGCCGAGCACGTAGTCGCGAACGGGCTGGTCCTGGCCGGTCAGCGGGGCAAGCTCGGGAATCCAGTGCGGGTTCGGCAGGAAACGGCAGTCGGCGACCATGTCAGCGTCAACGGGCAGGCCGTACTTGAAGCCGAAGGACAACACCGTTACCCGCAGCGTCGTATCGGTCTCCTGGCCAAACGCCTCGCGCATCCGCGAACGCAGCTCGTGGATATTGAGCTGGGATGTGTCCAGGATGAGGTCCGCCTCGGTGCGAACGCCGGCGAGCTGCTCGCGCTCGGCATGGATACCGTCGATGATCCGCCCGTTTTCCTGCAGCGGATGCGGGCGGCGCGTGTTCCCGAACCGGCGCACCAGCGTGTCGTCGCTGGCCTCGAGGAAGACCACG
>JASHXW010000174.1 GCA_030043395.1 Streptosporangiaceae bacterium | reverse complement strand
AAAATCACTTCGCATGGATTGTCCGCCCAGCCAAGGTACGTTCCGCGGCGATGGTCAAACGACGCGATCCTGATTAGCGGTGACTACGGCGCCCCGCGCAGCTTCCTGATCGCGCGCCGGAACGGGCCATCATCCAGCCCGGTCCATGAGATCACGCTGACGGCCAGAGGCGTGCGCGGTCTCCGCGTCGCCAGCCTGCCCGGGTCGGCACTGCCAGCGGCGTTTGCCCCCGACGGCGATCGCGTCCTGTACCTGCTCGGGAACCGCCAGCCGGCTTTGTGGGTCGCGACCATCAAGGACGGCCACCTGACCGGCCGCCATCTGCTGCTGACCGACAGCGGCCGCTTCGGCATCGGCGACGTGGCGTGGTAGGCAGTTAGCGCGGCCCGGGCTCGGCTTGCTGGGCGCCGCCGAGCAGCTCAGCGGCGGTGTCGATGGCGTCGACGAGCGGGTCAAGCAGGGCTGCGAGGATCGCGCCGCGGCGCTGCCCGAGCGTCTCCCCAGGGGCGGTTGCCTTCGTCAGCTGACGTTGCGCCTGCCGCAAGTCAGGCAGGGGTGCGGGCGGCTCTCGAGTCCGCAGGGCCGCTACCAGCGCCATCATCGCCACGTCGATCTGGCCGGCGATTGCGGCGGCCGCCGGCACTGCGACCAGTTCCTTCGCGTCGTGCAGGTGGCTGGCCAGCGCCTGGGTGCCTGCCACGATCCGGCGCCCGGCCGCCAGGATCTCTGTGTAATGCGCCAGATCAGGCCTGCTGAAGGCAGGCTCGCCCCGGGCGCGCTGGAACGAGGCCGCGACCGACGACTGCGCCCGCCGGGTGGTGGCGGCGAGCCTGGCTAGCTCACCCGGCTTGAACGCGGCTGGGTCCAGGTAAGCCTGCAGGACAGCGTTCAGGTAGTTGCGCATGGCTTGGAACCGATCGGCTGTCGCGACCTGCAGCGCCCTGGCCTCCCACGTTGGCCAGACCAGGTAAGCGACGATGGCCAGGCATCCGCCGATCAGCGTGTCGCCCGCCCGGTTCTCCACCGCCGTGACCGCGCTTGCCTCGGCGGCCGAGACCAGCAAGATGACGAACGCGGTCAGGAAGACCGCGTAGATCGCGTAGTTCGCGACGAAGACCGTGTAGCCGATCCAGGAGCAGACCGCGATGAGCAGGATGAGGGTGATCCCGGCCGGGTGCAGCGTAGCGACGATCGCGACAGCGGCGATCACTCCGACGGTCGTGCCGATCAGGCGGGCGACACCGCGGCCGATCGTGGCCGAGAAATCCGGCTTCAGCACGATGACGCAGGTCAGGGGTAGCCAGTAGGCACGCTGCCAGGGCAGCAGCCTGGCGATCTCGGTTGCCACCGGAATGACCACCGCAAGCCGCACCGCGTGCCTGAATGCCGGCGAGGACGGCGATGACGCGGCGACGAGCTGGCGGAAGACCGACATCAGCTCGCCTGGCATCACGATGATCGCGTCCGCGACGTTCGCGGCCGCCACGGGAACGGCGATCCGGCGGACTCCGGCAAGGATCGCCACCATCCGGTTCACTGCCTTGAGCTGGCCGGCCAGGGCCGCTAGGCGAATGCCGCAGAATCGTGCCGTCGGGTCGTCCGGCCGGCTATCGCGGAGGTCGTCGGAGCGCGCAAGCACGTCGGCCGCGATCGGATCGACTCCGTCCGCTGGACGGCGCTGCGCCAGCGCCGCGCTGATTTCGCGCAGGGCCTGGGACACCAGGGTGAGGGAACTGTCGACCACCAAGCGGTCACCGCCCGGTGCGAGCTGGATGCGCTGGAAGTGCAGGGCGTGCAACTCCTGCCTGACCCGGTCGAGCTCGTCGGCGAGGCCGCGCAGCGGCTCGGTTTCCGGCCGGTCGTCGACCTGCAGCAAGGGGCTCACCGGATCCCGCGCGGCTACCGCATCCCGGGCCACCACCGCGGCTTCTGCGACCTGAATCGGAACCTGATCTTGTTCTGCGGCGTCGGCCAGCGCCTCGTAGGCGGCGGCCAGCGCGGTCCGCTGTGCGCGCAGCGGGTGCGGGGACCGGATGAGTACGGCGAGGCCGGTCTGGAACAGCCCGCCCCCGAGAACCCAGCTCGCATGGATCGCGGCCGTGCCAGGGTCGGCGGTGAGCCTTCCGAACACCAGCAAGGCGACCATGGCATTGACCCCGACCTGCGTCGCGCCACGCCCGGCGGCAACAAGCAAGCCAGCCACGAACCCCACGGCGGCGAGCACCAGCAGGTGCACGACAGGCACGAGCCCGGAGACAGAGCCGACGAAGGTGGCTGCGCCCATGCAGACGCTGGTCGCGAGCATCGTCCTGGCCGGTATCCGCGGCCCGGCAGTGATCAGCGGAATCCCGACGCTCTGGGCTCCGAAGGACGCCGTCGCCCCGATCAGCGGCTGGCCGACCGCGATACCTGCCGCGAGCGGGATGATCACGCCAGCGGAGGCCTTGGCGGCCGTGACCGGGCGAAGCTCGGACCGGTCTACGCGAGCGGCATCAGCGACTGTCGCGGCCAGACCGCTCCGCGAGGGTCGGCTCCCCGCTGCCCGCCCGCTCGTTGACGGCCCGCGCGTCGACCGGCTCCGCCTGGTCCGGCCCCGGATGGCCCGACCCCGCATGGTCCGGCTCCGCCCTGCGGGACTTAGCTGGCGGCGGCCGCGCGCTGCTTCAGGGCCTTCTTGTAGGACCGCACGGCGATCAAGGAGGCGTCGTCGGTGATGTCGGCCACCGAATAGTGCGACCCGGCCTCGCCGAAGTGCCCTGCGGCCTCACGCCAGCCGTCAGGCTGGATGCCGAGTTGCTTGCCGAGCAGCGCGATCGTGATCTGGGCCTTGTACGTGCCGAAGCCCGGCAACTCGGCGAGCCTGCGCCGAAGCTCGGCGCCCGAACTGGCGCTGTTCCACACCGAGCTGGCATCGCCGTCATAGCGGTCAGCCACGATCCTGGCGAGATCCTGCGCCCTGGCGGCCATCGCCTTAGGGAAGCGGTGCAGGGCCGGACGGGCCGCGAAGACCTCCACCAGTGCCTCGGGGGCGAAGTCAGCCAGCTCAGCCGCGGTCGGCTCATGACCGAGTCGCAGCGCGAGCTGGTACGGCGAGCTGAACGCCTTCTCGAAGGGGACCTGCTGATCCAGCATCATCGCGAGCAGCAGGGCCATCCCGTCGCGGGACAACAGCTCGTTGGCTTCAGGCTCGATGGGTAGTGACAGAGCCATGCATACCTCCCTGGGCGTCGGGGCTTATCATCTCGCACGGGAAGTGGTCAGAGCTCTCGCGCGGCCAGCTAACGTGGATGTTGATAGTGATCCCGTGTGGATCAGTCTGGTAGAGATCGGGATGAGGTCATCCCGCAGCGAAGGGTAGGTCCGCTATGAGTCCTCATCTGAAGTGGGGCATCGCGGGTGTCATCATCGGGCTGATCCTCTTCATCTGGGCTCCATGGCTGGCTGTGGCGGTGATCGTCCTGGCCATTGCGATCCCGGCCGTCGCATGGGCGATGCTGGACTCCAACCAGCGCGCGAGGATCCGCCGGATGCGCCGCAGGCAGCTCAACCGCTAGGTTCCGGCCGAGGCTCGCTGCCACGCTGGGCTGAGAGTCAGATCAGCGGATTCGTGGTCCGCAGCGCCGGGAAGCGGCTGAAGTCTCGATCCGCGGTCCAGAGTTCGCGAACCCCATGGGAGATGCACAGCGCCGCAACGTGCGCGTCGTGCACGAGCGGACCCGCGATCTTGCCTTCCGTTATGAGCCTGCTCACAGTCGGCCAGTACACCGTCCCCTCACTTACCGGCACAACGGACGGCGAGTCGAGCCATGCATCGACTTGCTCGGTGGCCTGACGGATCGAGCTTGGCGGGTCGTAGATACGAGGATGAGTAACCACTGAGAGGAATTCGTGCACGCAGGGCCAAGGGAGCGCCCACGGTGCCCTGCCTTCGGCTGCTTCTCTCACGCGATTAGCCGCAGCCTCATGAAATGGCGAGTCCGACCGGTGTGCATATACCAGGATGTTCGTGTCGATAGCAATCAACTGCGGTCTCCGTAGATCATCTCTCGTATCTCAGCCCAGCTCGCGTCCCGGAGTTCGGGTTGGAGCCCGTGGCCGCCGACACTGGCGTCCCGCAGAACAAAGGCCGATCCTGCCCCATGGCGGGCTATCACTGCCCTGAGGCCCTCCTCCATCAGTGACTTCAGCGTGGTGCTCTCGGCTCTTGCTATTCGCTGAGCCTGAAGGAGCAGCTCATCAGGAAGGTCGATGGTCGTCTTCATATGGGTAACAATATCAGCAAGCCCAGCTACCCATACAGGCTACTTCTAATCCGTGGCTTTAGCAGCTGCCAGCCATGGCGCCGTGCCTTGCTAACGGCGTGGTGTCAGGCGAGCTGGCCCGGGAAGAGCAGGGACAGCTCGCGCGGGTAGGCGGCGATGAGCCGTAGCTCGTCGTCTGTCAGCGGCTTGCTCGTTGCCGACGCGCAGAGCTGCACGAGCTGGAAGATCAGCTCCTCCTCGCCGTTCGGGTCGATCTCCAGGCCGGCCATCACGTGCCTGAAGCCCGCCATTCCGCCGTACTCACCAGTTAGCACAACCCGGCCGAGCTGGGCATGCCAGTCGCGGGGGAACGGGCCGAGGGTGTCGTCGTCGTAGAGCTCGTAGTTGTGGCGATCCTTCAGGGCGCCGTCGGCGTGAATGCCCGACTCGTGGGCGAAGGCGTTGCGGCCGGTACCCGGCTGGTTCTGCGGCAGCGGCTGGCCGAAGGCATAGCTCGCCCACAGCCCGAAACGGCGCGCCCAGGACAGGTCGAGCTCGTCGCCGATCGTGACGTGATCGCTGACGCCGAAGGCGTGCTGGAAGGCAAGGATGCAGGACAGCAGGTCGGCGTTGCCCGACCGCTCGCCGATGCCGTTCACGCACGTGTTGACCCATGCGTCCTGGCCGGCGTCGAGGTCACCGAGCGCGCCGGAGACCGAGTTCGCGACGGCCATGCCGAGGTCGTTGTGGCAGTGCGTCTCGACGGGAATGCCGATCGCCGACGCGAGCTTGGCGAACCGCTCCCTGATCCGCTGCGGCGAGTCGCCGCCGATCGTGTCGCAGTACCTGATCCGCCCGGCCCCGGCCTCCTTCGCGGCGAGCGCGAACTCGGTGAGGAAACCGTCATCGGTGCGCGAGCCGTCCTCGGCGTTGACGCCGATCGTCTCGGCGCCGCCCTCCCTCGCCGTAGCGACGGCGGCCGTCATCTCGGCGATGATCGCGTCATGGTCGAGCTTCCCGCGGAACTTGCGGGCGATCATCTGGTCGGACGTGGAGATCGAGAGATTGTAGTGGCGCAGGCCGAGGGGCAGAGCGCGCTCCACGTCCGAGGTAACGGCGCGGCACCAGCCGGACAGGCGCATGCCGCCGAAGGCACCAGCCTGGGCTAGCGCGACGTTGGCCCGCACGTAGGGCATCTCGTGGAACAGGAACGGGAACCCCATCTCGGACTGCGCGACGCCGAGTTTGGCCAGGTAGAAGTTGACCATCGTCTTGCCGAACTTGGACAGTCCGGTGCGGGCGGTCTGGACTCCGTCGCGATTGGTGACGTCCAGGAAGTGCACGTCAGGCATGGTCTGCCTCCCTCGGTTAGCTTGATTATCGACTCAACGCTGTCTAGCTTGTCAATATTGATTGATAATCAATGCTCGATGAAATGCACCCTGATCACGAGGGCGGCGGCGGACGGAGGGGCGCGGTGGCAGGGGAGTGGATCGGAGCGGCCGAGGCGGCGCGGCGGCTCGGAGTAAAACCAGCCAGTTTGTACTCGTATGTGAGTCGCGGCGTGCTCACCAGCCGCAAGGCCGAGGGGTCGCGGCTGAGCCTGTTCAGCTCGAGCGAAGTGGAGGCGCTCGCACGGCGCGGCCGGCCTCGGCGGGCGCCGCAGGCGGGAGAGCTGGTGATCGAGACGGCGCTGACGGAGATTGCCGGAGATGAGCTGCGTTATCGCGGCTTGGACGTTATGGCCCTGGCGAGGCAGCGCAGCTTCGAGGACGTCGCGGAGTTGCTGTGGTCTGGCTCGCTCGCGACGGGGGAGACAGCTGCGTGGCAGGCCAGGCCGGCGGCGGTGGCGGCCGGAAGCGCGGCTCAGGCGGCACTTCCGCCTGGCGCGCTGCCGCTGGAACGGCTTCAGGTCATCGTCCCGGCGCTGGCGGCCGCGGATCCGCTCCGGCTGCACCTCGATCCGCCAGCCGTCATGGCCGCCGGACGCTGCCTGATCGCCGGGATGGTCGACTGCCTGCCCGGGGCTGCTGCGACGGGCAGCGGCAGCATCGCCGGCCGGCTCGTGCCGAAGCTCTGCCCAGCCGAGCCCGACGCTGGCCTGGCGCCTGTGGTCGGTGCCGCCCTGGTTCTGCTCGCTGACCACGAGCTCGCGGCCTCGACCCTGGCGGCGCGCGTGGCCGCGTCAGTGCGGGCCGACCCGTACGCCGTCGTCGCGACCGGCCTTGGCGCTGTCGGGGGGACCTTGCACGGCGGCGCGTCCTTCGGGGCGGAGATGATGCTCAGATCAGCGAACGGTCCCGCCGACGCAGCGCGCGTCGTCGGGGATCTTCTCCGCAGGGG
>JASHXW010000173.1 GCA_030043395.1 Streptosporangiaceae bacterium | reverse complement strand
AACTCGGTGTCGACCATTGTCGACATCCACACCAGGGTCTCTGACCTGTACAGCAGCCCGCACGACCAGATCGCCGAGCAACTCCGGCTGACTATCGAGACGGTCAAGGAGCGGCAGGAAAGCGAGTTGATCAACAACTCCGACTATGGCCTGATCGCGAGCGCGGCGCACAGCCAGCGCGTCTCGACGATCGCCGGGCCGCCGACGCCCGACGACATGGACGAGCTGATCACCAAGGTCTGGAAGGAGCCCGCCTTCTTCATGACCCACCCCAAGGGCATCGCGGCCTTCGGCCGCGAGTGCACCCGGCGGGGCGTGCCGCCGCCCACGGTGAGCCTGTTCGGATCCCAGTTCATGACCTGGCGTGGCATTCCCATCATCCCGTCCGACAAGGTGCCGCTGACGAAGGGCAAGACCAAGGTCCTGCTGCTTCGGGTCGGCGAGCAGCGCCAGGGCGTGATCGGGCTGTTCCAGCCGGGCCTGACGGGCGAGCACTCCCCCGGGCTCTCGGTCAGGTTCATGGGCATCAGCCGCAACGCGATCGCGTCGTACCTGGTCTCGCTGTACTGCTCGCTGGCAGTGCTGACGCCTGACGCGCTGGGGATCCTGGACGACGTGGAGGTCGGCAAGTTCCATGACTACTCCCCGATCTACCGGTAACTCCGCCAACGGCGGCAACTGGGCGAACGGCGCCAACGGTCACAACGGGGCCCACGGCTCCGGGAGCAACGGCGCGCTGCACCTGATGCCCGACGAGGAGACGCTGCGAGCTATCGCCACGGACGTGCTGCAGGAGCTGAACGCCAGCGTTGATGGCGAGTCTGCGCCCCAGCACCGGGCGTCTCCGGCCCAGCCCGAGGCGCCGCTGGCCCAGCCCGACGCGCCGCTGGCCCAGCACTCCGTGCCGGTCGAGCTGGAGAATGAGCTGCCGGAACTGCCCGAGCTGCCCGGGCTGCCGCCCGGACTGGCGGCGCCACACGGGCTCGCGGTGCCGTCTGGGCTAGAGTTCCCGTCCGGGCTCGCAGGTCCGTCCGGACTAGTGGTCCCGTCCGGGCTAGAGGTCCCGTCCGGACTAGCGGGGCCATCCGGGCTCGCAGTGCCGACCGTGCCGCCGGTGGTGCCGCCGACTATGCCGCCGGGCCAGGCTCCCGGGCCGACGTTCTACTTCATCCAGGAGTCGGCGGCGGCAGCGAGTGAGGCCGCGGACCCGGCTCCCGCCGCCATGGCGGGCGAGCCCTGGTTCGACGTGCAGGCGGTCAGGCGCGACTTCCCGATCCTGAGTGAGCTGGTTAACGGGCGCCCGCTGGTCTGGTTCGACAACGCAGCGACAACCCACAAGCCGCAGGCCGTCATCGACCGGGTGACCTGGTTCTACGCGCACGAGAACTCCAACGTCCACCGCGGCGCCCATGCGCTCGCGGAGCACGCAACTGAGCAATACGAGGATGCGCGGGCGACTGTCGCCGACTACATCGGCGCGCCAGCCGACAGTGTCGTCTTCACCAGG
Source organism: Streptosporangiaceae bacterium (assembly GCA_030043395.1). Next base: position 1,051 of record JASHXW010000173.1, on the reverse strand, counting down.
GGCACGACCGAGGCGATCAACCTGGTCGCCCAGGCCTGGGGGCGCAGGAACATCGGCCCAGGCGACGAGATCGTGCTATCCCTGCTCGAGCACCACGCGAACATCGTTCCGTGGCAGCAGCTCGCTGACGAGAAGCGGGCCACGCTGCGGGTGATCGGCGTCGACAACCAGGGGCAGGTCGATCTGGCCAGCCTGGAGAACATGCTCAGTCCTCGTACCAGGCTCGTGGCCATCGCGCACATCTCGAACGTGCTCGGCACCGTCGTTCCGGTGGCGCAGGTCATCGCGGCTGCGCACCGGGTAGGCGCCCGGGCCCTGGTGGACGGCGCGCAGGCAGTGGCCCACATGCCCGTGGACGTCACAGAGCTGGACGCCGACTTCTACGCCTTTTCCGGGCACAAGGTCTTCGGCCCGACAGGCATCGGCGCGCTGTACGCGAAGCCGGAGATCCTGCACGACATGCCGCCATGGCAGGGCGGCGGGTCCATGATCAAGGACGTCACCTTCGAGCGCACCTGGTACAACGATCCGCCATCCAGGTTCGAGGCAGGCACCGGCAACATCGCCGGGGCGGTCGGCCTGGCGGCCGCGCTCGACTACGTCAGCAAGCTGGGCCTGCCCGCGATCGCCGGATACGAGCACGGGCTCGTCGATCACGCAATCCGCCAGCTTGAGTCTGTGCCCGGACTGCGGCTGATCGGCACCGCGCCGGACAAGGCGAGCACGCTGACCTTCGTCCTCGATGGCTGCGAGCCCGCGCAGGTCGGGGCCGCGCTGGATAAGCAGGGCATCGCCGTCAGGGCGGGGCACCACTGCGCCCAGCCGATCCTGCGTCACTACGGACTCGAAAGCGCGGTGCGGCCGTCCCTGGCCATGTACAACACGCGTGCAGAGGTCGATCTACTCGCGGCCGCGCTTGGGCGGCTCGCCGCGAACGCCAGGCGCCGGGGCTAACCGGGCGCACGTGTCGATGGCTACGATCGTGCCGTGATTAACGGCGTGCACGCGATCATCTTCACACCGCAGGCTGAGCAGGTCCGGGACTTCTTCA
>JASHXW010000172.1 GCA_030043395.1 Streptosporangiaceae bacterium | reverse complement strand
TTGACCGCGAAGCACGGCGTCGTGCCGATCGTGACGATCAGCACGCCCGCGAGCGCGGGCCCGACCACCCGGGAGCTGTTCATGACGACGCCGTTGAGGCTGACGGCGCTGGAGAGGTCCTCCGGCGTCACGAGGGAACCGACGAACGCCTGCCGGGCTGGGGAGTCGACGATCTGCACGACGCCGCCGGCCACGCTGATCGCGATGATCGACGCGACGGATATCTTCCCGGTGGCCGCCAGCGCCCAGAGCAGGCCCGCTAGCACGCCATAGGTCGTCTGGGTGCCGATCAGTAGCCTGCGCAAGTTGACGCGGTCGGCGACCGTACCGCCCCACGGGCCGAACAGCAGCGCTGGCACGCCCCCCGTGGCCAGGACCAGGCCAAGATCCGCTGCCGACCCGGTGAGCCGCAGGACCAGCCAGCCGAGAGCCGTCTGCTGCACGAACGTGCCCGAGGCGGAGGCGATCTGGCCCGCGAAGTACAGCCGGAAGGGTTTCGAATGCAGCGCGCGGAACGCATCCCGCTTGCGCACGGCCCGTTCTTGACCGCTCGTCGGCAGCTCGGCCAGCCCGCCCTGCTTCGCAGGCTGAGTGCCGTCCTGCACGACGTCGGGCATGGCCTCGGGTACGACCTTCAGCCCGTCGCGGTCCATCGTCCTCCCGTCACAGCTGGCAAGCTATCGCGCCGCCAGTCGTAGTGGTGACTGGCGGCGGCATGGTTACGCCGTCGTGGCGCCTGCCGGGCTGGTGATCCTGAGCTGGCGATGCTGAACAGTGCCGAACAGCGCAATGACGGCTTTACGCGGTTACCAGGCATATGAGCTAATGCCCTGAGTGATTAAGGATTAGTGGCTTAGAGCCACGATGCTGTCGCCGGTGCGCTGGAACTTTGCCGTCCGGACCAGCGAGACTACCAGGTGGGAGAGCGCTTTGACCGAGACCCAGCCACGCCGTGCACAGTTCTGGAATAAGTGGCGAATAGGTAATCAGCTTGAACAGCTTGATCAATGGCCATCACGATTGCCGCAGTTCGATTACCCGACCAGCGATCTGACGATCTACCGCGTCAACTGGTCGATCACATGGCACACGCTCGCCTGCCAGCAGGCAACCCGGTGGTACAACACCCTGAAGGTGGTCCAGATAGTAGCCGCAGCCCTCATCCCGGTCCTGACCGGCACTGCAGGCGATGCGACCTGGTCCAAGGTAGCGATCGCTAGCCTCGGCGGCCTGATCGTGATCCTGGAAGGCGTACAGCAACTGAAGAAATACGGTCAGAATGCGGTTCTCTGGGCCCAGGGAAAAGAAGCACTGAAGCGGGAGTACTACCTGTACGAGGCTCACGCCGGAGTCTATTCCGGGTCTCACGCTGACCAGATTTTCGCTGACCGTATCGAGCAGATCATCGGCAACGAGGTCGGCAAATGGGCGGATCGCCCGTCTGAGCAGAGTTATCGCGGGCGGACGCCGGACCATCGCGATGCCGGGCCTGCGGCCGGTGACGCAGCGAATGCCAACGCATAGGCGGTCTGGTGACGTCTCTTGCGGGAGCCGAGGGGCACGAGTCAGCAATCAGGGCTGCCAGCTGTCCTCGGCCTTTGCCTGGCCTACCTTCCGGCCGTGGTCTGGAGCCCACGAGTCCACGCTCCTGGGAACTGCCTCCGAAGGGCTTGACTGATACCGGATCTGTATCATACTGATATCAGATTATTCGGCGAGGGAGCTCCGATGACGGTGCAAAGCGAGGAACGGGCCACGGTCAGCGCGCCGGCGCTGTCCGTCGAGGGCCTGGGCAAGAAATTCGGCGACAAGGTCGCGTTCGCCGACGTGAGCTTCGAGATCGGGCACGGCGAGGTGTTCGGGTTCCTCGGCCCGAACGGCGCAGGGAAGACGACGGCCGTGCGCACGCTCGGCACGCTGATCGCGCCGACATCGGGCTCGGCGGTTGTCGCCGGGCTGGCGCTGACCCCAGCGAACGGCGGCGCGATCAGGCGGCGGATCGCGATCGTGCCGGAGTCGCCCGGCCTGTACCAGCGGCTGAGCGTGCGCGAGAACCTGGAGTGCTTCGCCGACCTGTACGAGACGGCCGACCCGCGCGGGCGCATCGCTTCGGCGCTGGCGGCGGTGGACCTGGCGGACCGGGCCGAGGACGTATGTGGCGCCCTGTCCAAGGGCCTGCGCCAGCGAGTCGCGCTGGCCAGGGCACTGCTCAGCGACCCGGTCGTGCTGTTCCTCGACGAGCCCACCTCTGGCCTGGACCCGGTCGCGACGCGCGAGGTGATGACGCTCATCGAGGGCTTGCGGCGCGAGGGGGTGACGATCTTCCTCACTACGCACCGGCTCGACGAGGCCGAACGGCTCTGTGACCGGGTTGCCATCTTGAACACGACGCTGCGCATGATCGGGCGGCCGGCAGAACTGCACGACCGGCTGTTCGCCAAGACGCTCGCCGTGACGCTCAGCGCGCCGCTGCCCGCACCGGATGCCGTGTTCACCGGGGTGGCCGGGGTCGACGGGTTCTCGGCCGGATCAGCAGGCAGCTACCTGCTGACCGTCACCGACCTGGCGGTGGCCGCCCCGGCGGTCACCCGGGCGCTGGTGTCGGCCGGCGCCGACGTGCTGTCGATCGGCGAGTCCCGGCACTCGCTGGAAGACGTCTACCTGGAGTTGATCGGCGACGCGGCGGAAGAGCCGGCGAAGGGCCTGGCGGAAGGGGAGCGGTCATGAGCATGCGGCGAATACTGGCGATCTACCGCAAGGAGATGCGCGAGTTCCGCAGG
>JASHXW010000171.1 GCA_030043395.1 Streptosporangiaceae bacterium | reverse complement strand
TCGGCTCAGTCCGGAGTCACCGGAGTGGTCACGCTGCTCGGGGCCGGTAACCGGGACCCGCGCCGGTTCGTCAATCCGGATACGTTCGACCCGAACCGTGCGGATCCTGGGCCGCTCAGCTTCGGCGGCGGCGCGCACTTCTGCATCGGCGCTGCACTGGCCAGGCTCGAGGGCTCGATCGCGTTCCCCAGGCTGCTGACCAGGTTCCCGAAGATCGCCCGGGCAGGGGAACCGACGCGCCGGGACACCCTCTTGCTGAGGGGCTTCGACGCCTTGCCGGTAACTGTCGCCTGATTGCGGTCAACCAGGAACCCAGCCTGCGCGTCGATTATGTGGCAGGGCATGCGGCGCTTGGGAAAGGCGATGTGACGCCATGCGATGGAACTGGTTGGCACCTGCTGCAGTCAGCGTGATCATGACGGCGGCGGTCCTGGGCGGGACGGCCGATATCGCCAGTGCGGCGCGGGCCCGGCCGGCTGGCCACGGATGGGGCCCCGCAGTGCAGATCGCAGGTACCGGGTCACTCCTGGCGGGGGTCGAGCTCTCCTGCCCGGCTGCGGGCCACTGCGTGGCCGCAGGGACAGGCAAGCATGGTGTCCATTCAGTTCCCTTCGTCGCCAGCCAGACCACCACAGGCTGGAGCCGGGCCAAGCCGGTACGCGCGATTACCGCGCTCGACCGTGGCACGAGCGCCTTCCTCTCCGCGCTGTCGTGCGGGGCGCCCGGGTACTGCGTGGCCGGCGGTGACTACCTCACCAGCGGCCCGGGCCGTCACCTGCTGCCTTTCGTGGCGGTCGAGCGTCGCGGCCGCTGGCTGCGGGCGATCGAACTGCCGGACGTGGCCGCACTGAGCTCGGCCATCGCAGGCGGCGTCACCACGGTGTCCTGCCCTTCGGCCAGCTACTGCCTGGCGGGTGGCTGGTACCAGCAAGGGAGCAGCCACAGCGGTCTGCCCTTCGTCGTCACCATGACGAACGGCAGGTGGCGAGCTCCCATCGAACTGCCAGGCTGGAGCACGATGAGCGCGGGCGGCTTCACGCAGGTGACGTCCGTATCGTGCGGCTCCGCCGGAAACTGCGTGGCTACCGCCTTCGGTCCGTTCGTGGCCAGCCTCGTGCGGGGCTCGTGGCAGAACGTCATCAAGCTGCCGGGGACCCTGACCAGGCCGGGCATCGATGCACTCTCATGCGCGAGTACCGGCGCGTGCGCGGTGGGCGGCGAATTCGACGTCGGCCAGGCGCAAGACGGCGCTTTCGTAGCCAGCGGGCAGCATGGCGCATGGAGCAATGCGCTGCAGGTGCCTGGTACCAGCGGCGCGACCACGGCCGGCGTGGCGTCCGTTTCCTGCACGTCGCACGGTTGCGTCGCGGGTGGCACGGTCCAGCCATCCCAGACCCCCGAGGCGTTCGTCATCCGGCAGGCCGGCGGCAGCTGGAGCCCTGCCGCTATCCTGCCCGGCATCGAAAAGCTCGACAGGCACACAGGATCGGGCTTGACCGCCCTTTCCTGCGGCACTGCCGGCGACTGCGTAGCGGCCGGAAGTTATTCCACTTCCCTCAGGCGCCTGCAGCCTTTGATCTTCGTCGCGGCGCGGTTGCATGGCACCTGGCGTCAGGCGAGCAATCTGGCTGGCATCGCGGTGCTCGCCACGGGGAATATCGCCAGCGTGACCGCAGCCTCCTGCCCGGCCACAGGGCCGTGCGTGGTCGCCGGAACCTTCACGCTGAGCACGGGCGGACGACGGGCATTCGTCGCCATTCAGCGCTAACCCCGGTTCATTGAAGGTCGTCCGATATTGACCATGGTTCGTGTGAAATGATAACTTCCTCACAAGTTGTCGCCGGGCGGCGCTGAATTACTGGCCAAGAGCCATTGCCGCTCGCGCATGCCAATGGCGGAGGGACGCCACATGGCTGAACCAATCTTCGAGCACCAGGCGGCGGTCAGGGCCGCGTTGCACGCCATCGTCTCCGATCCCGCTTACGGGCCAGCGGCGCTGTCCAGCGTGCAGATGATGTCCAGCTTGCTCAAGGACTTCCTGCCCGACGCTCCCAGGGAGAGCGGCCTGCTGATCGCCGCGGCGCAGGCCGGGGTCGCCGATTCCATCCGCCAGCACATCAGCCAGGGCCTGGACCCGGCAACCGCCGTCACGCTGGCAGCTCGCTCCCTAGGGGACTCCACCGCGTTCGCACCTGACGCCTGCTTGTGGGCTGCCCGGGAGCTCGCGATCGCTCAGGGTATCGCCGGTCCCATCCAGCCGCCTGCCGAGGCCGCCGTCACCCCTTCTGGCCTCCCCGCTGATCTGCCTGGCTCCTTCACTGGACAAGCGACCGTGGCTCCGCCAGCAGAGCCGCAAGCAGCTGGGATGGCCGCTGGCCTAGCCAGCGCCGAGCCGACCGCGCACGAGGCGCCTACGCTGCAGGCCGCCGACTCGGCCGCTCCGACCGAGCTAGCCGAGCCCGCCGGCCTCGAGCGTCCGACGCCAGGCCGACCGCCATCGCCACGCAGGCGCGTGCTCTTCGCGATGCTTAGCTGCTTCGTGGTCCTTGCCGTGATCGTCGTCGTCGTCCTGGTCGAGGCCGACAAGACGCCGGGCGGCAAGCTAGTGTCCCTGAGCCAGCTCAAGCTCGGCGAGTGCCTGGTGAGCAGCGCAAGCATCTCCCAGCTCTCCAGCCTTTACCTGGTCCCATGCCGGGACGAGCATGCCGCCCAGGTCGTCCTGAACGACTCACGCTTCTGGCCTGCTTCGAAGTCCTGGCCAGGTGGCCATGCCATCATTCGCCTGGCCGGAAACGGCTGCAGTCAGGCGCTGGCCAGTTACTCCGGGCTTCCTGCCAGTCAGACGACCTACGGCTACGTCTACATCAACCCGTCGTCCGTTACCCAATGGAATTCAGGCGACCGGTCGCTGCTCTGCATCGTCTACAAACCCACGACGTCGGACCCCGGCGGAGCGTCTTTCCGGGGTTCACTCAAGAACAGCGCCTAGCGACATCAGAGCGCTGATCCTGCGACTATCGAGCACGGACAGGCTCCCGCCTCTCAGTCTTGTGCCAGATCCGCCAGCAGGGCGGCTGACCTGGGACCCAGCCCTATGCTGGCGGCGCTGCGCAAATCGGCGACCGTGTCCACGTCCTGCCTGAGCCCAGGCAGGCCAGGCAGGTCGATTTCGGTGGCCCCGGCCAGGCGGTGGCTGATCCGCGAGGCCGGGCCGAATCGTGGCGTGAACGCGATCCCTGGACCGGCCGCATAGAGCGTCGTGCCGGTGCCCGCGGCGTCGGCCACGAAGGACTGCGTGAGACCCGAAGCGGCAGTCAGCGCGGACTCAAGCTCGGCCGCGGAAAGCGCCGGCAGGTCCGCCGTCAGGCCGGCGATCCCCCAGTCCGGCCAGCGTCGGGCCATCTGCTCGGCCCCAGCGAGCAGGGCCTGGTTCAGTCCAGCGGCTGGCTCGTCGGCCATCACCTCGGCGCCGAGCGACTCGGCCTCGGCCTTGACGTCAGGATCGTCGCTGACGACGACGACCGCACCGACCAGCCTGCAGGCCACGGCAGCCGCGATCGTATCCTCCGCCATCGCCAGTGCCAGCGCCTCGCGCGCGGGGTCAGAAAGGCCGGCCAGCCGTGACTTCGCCAGTGCAAGGACTTTGACGGGAATCACGACTGACCAGGTCAGCAGGCTGCTGATTGCCATAGCATCCGATCTTGCCTCGACAGCGAGTCGGGCGAGCAGGAAGACTGGCACCATGGGTGCGGGAGAGTAGGAAGATGACCAAGCGCGCGGACGGCAGCTACTCCAAAACGTGGCGTGGCATATCGAAGATCATCCTGCGGCCGACCATCCGCGCGATGATGAAGCACGAGTGGCAAGGCCAGGACAACATCCTCCCATCGGGCGGAGTGATCATCGCGGCCAACCACCTGTCCTACGCCGACGTGCTCGCCGTCGCGCTCTTCGTCGACCAGGCGGGGCGGTATCCGGTCTACCTCGCCAAGTCCACGCTCTTCGACATCAAGGTGCTTGGCCCGATCCTCGCCAAGCTCGGTCAGCTTCCGGTGTACCGCGGTCAGGCCGATGCCGCGCTCGTGCTGCGCGACGCCGAGGAAGGCGTCAGGAACGGCGCCTGCGTGATGTTCTATCCGGAGGGGACAGTCACCCGCGACCCGGCCATGTGGCCGATGGTCTCCAAGACCGGCGTCGCAAGGCTGGCGCTCGCCACCGGAGCGCCCGTCGTACCGCTCGCAAGCTGGGGCGCGCAGGACGTCCTGCCTTATCCCACGGCTAAGCTGCACGTCATCCCGCGCAGGACCGTCCACATCATCGCCGGGCCGCCTGTCGACCTCTCCGAGTTCCAGGGCAAGCCGCTGGACAACAAGACGTTGCGCGCCGCCACCGACAAGATCATGGCTGACGTCACCGTCCTCCTGTCCAAGCTCCGCGGCGAGGACCCGCCCGCTGAGCCGTACCATCCGGCGATCGAGCGCCGCAAGCAGCGGGCTGAACTGCGCCAGCTTGCCGCTGACCAAGCACGCGCGGACAACGGCGAGCAGGCGGGTGAACACGACGGCGACGACAGCGACGACGATGCCGAGCAGACGGGCGCCGAGGCCGCCGGGCCATGACTGCGGCGGTGATGGGCGCCGGGAACTGGGGAACCACGTTCGCCCAGATCTTGTGCGATGCCGGAAACGAGGTGGTGCTCTGGTGCCGCCGCGAGGAAACCGCCAGGACGATCAACCAGACCAGGTGTAATCAGGAGTACCTGCCAGGGATCAACCTGCCTGCCTCGCTGCGCGCCACCGCCGATCCGGCTCAGGCGCTGGACCGAGCCGAACTGGTGGTGCTCGCCGTCCCGTCCCAGACGCTTCGGCAGAACCTGACCTCTTGGACTCCCTTGATTCCGAACGCAGCCACCCTGGTCAGCCTGATGAAGGGCATCGAGCTCGACACGGGCAAGCGGATGAGCCAGGTCATAGCCGAGGTGAGCGGCTGGCCAGCCGATCAGATCGCGGTCGTCACCGGCCCGAACCTGGCGCGCGAGCTCGCTGAGCGCCAGTACTCGGCGACTGTGGTGGCGTGCGCCGACCAGCAGACGGCGGAGAACTTGCAGAAGGCCTGCCACACCGGGTACTTCCGGCCCTACACCAATCCCGATGTCGTCGGCTGCGAGCTAGGCGGGGCGGGCAAGAACCCGATCGCGATCGCCGTCGGAATAGCCGTCGGGATGGGGCTAGGGGACAACACGCGGGCGATGCTGATCACGCGCGGGCTGGCCGAGATCGCGCGCGTAGGTGCTGCGCTCGGTGCCGACCAGCACACCTTTGCTGGCCTGGCCGGGATGGGCGACCTGGTAGCCACGTGCTCGTCACCACTGTCCCGCAACAGGACCTTCGGCGAGAAACTCGGCCGCGGCACCGCACTGCGGGAGATCATCGCGAACACACACCAGGTGGCCGAGGGCATCGCCTCATCGAAATCGGTACTGGAGCTGGCCAGGAGACACTCCGTGGAGATGCCGCTCACCGAGGTGGTCGCCGGCGTGGTCTACGACGGACTCGAGGTCGGTCAGGCCGCGCTGATGCTGGCCAGCCGGACTGCCAAGCCGGAGCGTTATGGCGTCTGAACGGTGGCCTCGCCCGGCGCAGGACTCGCGCGATGCGCCCGAACCGAGCGATCGCGACGATCGGCGGCCGGCCAGCCAGCCGCGTGCTGTGCCTTACCCAGATGGCGGGAAGCCGGCGGAGGGCGACGTGCACCGGGGTGATCCGCGTTCGCCTGACGGGGGACGTAGCGATTCCGGTTACGGCGATCCAGGGCGCGGGAACGGACAGCCGGATGCACGCTGGCCAGACGGCGGACGCCCGCACGGCAATGGCGGCTGGCCTGGTGATGACAGTCGCTGGCCTGGCAGCGGGCGGCCGCCCGATCGCGAGGCACCCGGGTGGCGCGACGGCCCGCAGCCTGGCTCCTACGGGCCCGACGGCCGCGACGGCTACGGGCGCGGCAGCTCCGACCGCGACAGCTCCGGACCGCGAGCCCCCCGGTATGTCGATCCGCAGCTCGGCGCCGCCCAGGTTGGTGACCGCGGTCGTGATGGATCGATGCGAGGCGATTCGCGGGTCGGACCGCGGGCCGCCGACCCGCGCGCGGCGGCACCTCGCGCGGCCGGTCCGCGAGGTGCCAGCTTTCCAGGGGCTGATCCGCGAGGTGCCAGTCTCCAGGGAGCCGATCCGCGAAGTGATCCGCGTCGCGGCAGTATTCCGGGTGCGGCTCCCAGTAGTGCCGGTGCGGGAGCCGCCGATCCGCGGCTAGCTGACCCCCGTACCGCGGGTTCCCGGCTGGCCGACCCGCGCATGGCCGCCTCGCAGGCCGCCGACCCCCGTAATGGCGACCCTCGAATGGGGAACCCGCGCATGGCGGACCCGCGCATGGCCGACCCCCGTAACGGCGACCCTCGAATGGGGAACCCGCGTATGGCGGAGCCGCGTATGGCGGACCCGCGTACGGCGGACCCGCGTACGGCGGCCTCCCGCCTGGGAGACCCGCGAGTCGCGGACCCGCGCATGGCCGATCCGCGGGGCAACGGTCCCCAGCCGGCAGACCCGACAAGTGACCCGCGCCGCATCGGCGCGCCAGCAGGCCAGGATGCGCGGTCCATGACCGATCCTCAGCTCGCCACTGACCCTCTGCTCGGCAATGCCGCGCTGGCCGGTCCGCCGCAGGCGGCAGCCGCCCGCGGCCAGAGCGCCGCTCCCAGCTTTACCCCCAGCACGCCCGCCCCAGCCGATCCGTGGGGACTGGCCAGTCAGGCTGCATCGACGTCGATGCAGCGACCTGCCACCCAGCCGCCTGCCACCCAGCCGCCTGCCACCGAGCGACCTGCGACCTCGCGGCTGGCTATCGACCCGCCGCGGCCTCCTGCCCGGCGCCCAGGTGAGAACACCAGGTCAGTGCACCTGCCAGCGCCGCCGGTTCCTGGTCAGCAGCCGCTGGCCGCGCCGATCTACCGGACGGCTGCCTTTGCCTTCAGCTCAGGCGAGGAATGCGCGGCCATCATGGCCGAAGCAAAGCCCGGATTCACCTATAGCAGGATCGACAACCCGACGGTCGAGGCCTTCTGCTCGGCGGTCGCCGCACTCGAAGGTGTCAACCTGACGTATCAGGTAGCGTCCCAGGCCTTCGCCTCTGGCATGGCTGCGATCTCGACGGCGGTTCTCGCGTTCTCCCGGGCAGGCGCGCATGTCGTCGCGCCGGCCGCCGTCTATGGCGGCACGTACAGCTTCTTGCGCAATGTCCTGTCTAACTTCGGCGTCCAGACCGACTTCGTCGACATGACCGACCTTGCGCAGGTCAAGAACGCGCTGCGGCCAGGAGGCACGGCCATCGTCATGGCCGAGACGCTCGCGAACCCGACCGTCGCTGTCGCCGACCTGCGCGGCCTGGCCGGCCTCGCGCATGACGCGGGCGCCTTGCTGATCGTGGACTCCACGCTGGCGCCGCCGGTCATCTGCCGGCCGCTCGAGCACGGCGCCGACCTCGTGCTGCACTCAGCCACCAAGTACTTCGGCGGCCATGCCGACGTGACCGGTGGCGTGGTCACTGGCCATCCTGAGCTGATCCGGACCATTCGCAGGTTGCGGATCAGCCTCGGCGGATCGCTCGGGCCTGACGACGCGTACATGCTGCGCCGCGGCCTGCAGACCTTGCCGCTGCGGGTGCGGCGGCAATGCTCGACTGCCCAGGTCCTGGCGGCTGGCCTGGCCAGGCACCCGGCTGTCCGCACCGTGTGCTACCCAGGACTGACTTACCACCCTGGCTACGCGCTCGCCCGTCGCCAGTTCGACGCCGGGCCTGAGGGAACCAGGTTCGGCACGATCGTCACGGTCGCCCCGTACGGCGGGTACGAGGCCGGGCTGGCGTTCGCCGACCACCTGCGCCTGGCCCAGGTGGCGACGTCCCTGGGTGGCGCGAGCACCAAGGTCAGCCATGTCGCCTCTACCTCGCATCTGCAGATGGACGCCGCGACGCTTGCCGCGGCCGGCATCGACCCTGGCTCGGTGCGGTTCTCGGTCGGGCTGGAAGATAGTGAGGACCTGCTGGCTGATGCCATTGCGGCGCTCGACTCGCTCGGCAGGCGTTGACTGCGGCGCGGAGCGGGCATCTGGCGAACTGGGCCCGGCGGACGGCCAGGTGACCGATAATCAGCTTTCCGGCAAATATGCCTAATCGTCCGGCGCTCGCATAACTGAACAACCGCGTGGCTGTCGGCCAGGCGACTGACCAGCCAGCAAGGGGAGGAGAAGAGTGAGCGAACGCAAGATCAGGGTCGCCGTGATCTTCGGCGGAAGAGGACCTGAGCACGCCATCTCCTGCCTTGGCGGCGGCAACGTGCTGCGGGTGATCGATCGGGACAAGTACGAGGTGATTCCGATTGGCATCACCATGGACGGCAGCTGGCTGCAGGTCGCCGACGAGCCGGACAAGCTCGCGATCAGCGCAGGAGAGCTGCCGACCGTCGACGCGGTCGCTAAGCCGGATGCGATCGTCGTCCCCTGGGCATACCAGGGCGATTCGGGAGTCGTCGCCAGCGCCCCTGGCCACATCCCGCACGTGCTCGGCGACGTCGACCTGGTCCTGCCCGTTCTGCATGGCCCTTTCGGCGAAGACGGCACCATCCAGGGCTTGCTTGAGATGGCCGGCGTCCGTTATGTCGGCGCGGGCGTGCTAGCCAGCGCGGTCAGCATGGACAAGGAGTACATGAAGCTGATCTTCGCGTCCAGGGGACTCCCGGTCGGTCCGCATGTCGTCGTCCATGAGCGCGACTGGCCGGCGGATCCGGATCCCAGCAGGGACCAGGAACGGGTGGCACGGCAGATCGACGAACTGGGCTGGCCTCTGTTCGTTAAGCCGGCCAGAGGCGGCTCAAGCCTCGGCACGTCGAAGGCGAACGACCCAGACCAGCTCAAGGAGGCGATCGCGCTCGCGCGCCAGTTCGACCCCAAGGTCCTGGTCGAGGCCGCAATCACCGCGCGCGAAGTCGAGGTCGCGGTTCTCGAAGGCATCGACGGCGCGGACCCGGACACCAGCCTGCCCGGCGAGCTGAGGCTCGAGGGCGGCGAGGAGTTCTACGACTTCGAGGCCAAGTACCTGGACCAGAACAGCGGGATGCTCATCCCGGCACCCATCCCGGCCAGTGACACCCAGAAGATCAGGCAGATGGCCGGGATCGCCTTCAAGGCTGTCTCGGCCGAGGGCCTGGCCAGGGTCGACTTCTTCTACACGCCACAGGGCGAGATTCTGATCAACGAGATCAACACTTTCCCCGGAATGTCGCCGACCTCGTATTTCCAGAAGATGTGGGAAGCGACCGGAATGCCATTCCCGCAACTCATCGACCGGCTGCTGGAGACGGCGCTGAATCGGCGCCAGGGCCTGCGCTAGCGCGGTCGGTCAGTGCCGGGTGCGGATCTCCGCGCCAAGGCGAGCCGGAAGAAGGTAGCGCAATCCTGATGGCGGGCAGCATCGGCCACCCGCCATCAGGGCGCCATGGCTACCTCTTCGCTGCGGCGGCGAGCTTCTTCTTGTCGCCGTTGACGATGGCCTTGAAGTCGGCGCCGGCCCGGAACTTGGGCACGGAGGACTTGGGGACCTTGATGGCAGCGCCGGTAGCTGGGTTACGCGCGGTGCGGGCCGGACGGTCGGTCTTCTCGAAGACGCCGAACCCGGTGATCGCCACCTTGTCGCCCTTGGCGACGGCGACCTGAATGGTGTCGAGCACTGCGTTCACGGCCTCAGTTGCGGTTTTCTTGTCCCCCAACCGCGGCGCAATCGCATCGATAAGGTCACGCTTGTTCATTTCGTCACTCCTGGGTCCCCCCGATGGGAGGTCACGCTGAACCGGAACGCTTATGCGGCCGGGGTTTCGCGACCTCTGACTGCCTGAAAGTAGGCGATGCAGCGACGCCTGCGCAATCACCTGCCCGGAAATCAAGGCGTGTCCTTGCCGAACCTGTACGCGATTCAGTAATAAATGCTGCCATTCTTTGGGCAAGGCTTTAATCGCACCGTCATGCGCCGCTGGCGCCACGGTTAGTTACTCTGACCTCCCTGCATCACCGCGCCGCGCCTGCTCGGCGTCGGCCATGAGCCGGTCAAGGCGCTGAGCGCCGCGAGTCCTGTTCGCGCCAGGCACCTTCAGCGAAGTACAGATGGCCGACAGGCGCAGCTGCAGCCGGCGGCGCACCTCCGGGTCCCCGTTCAGCGCCGCCAGCAGCCGGCAAGCGACCAGGATCCGCTCCGCGAGCGGGTCGCCTTCGGCGCTTTGTGCATCCAGCGCTGGTTGAGCCGACTCAGACTCACTCATCGTTTCCACTCTCCCAAACCCGCTGGCCAGAGCCAACACCGAGGCCGCGCAAACGCCCTGCCGGCAGTCTCTTGAGACCCGCGAGGGTGACTAGTGGCCTTCGCCGTGCTGGCCCAACGGCCGTGCCCAGGAGTCCTTCTCGCTGCGCAGGATCGAGCAGACGGTATGGTCCATACTTGGGAAGCTGCGGCTGGCCAACCCGCGACGATGGCCAGCCGCGCATCGCGTCGCCGCCGAGTGAGGTCCCCCATGAAGGTAGCCGTGGTCAAGGAGGCCGGGCCAGACGAGCGCAGGGTCGCGCTCGTGCCTGAAGCGGTCACCAAGCTCCGCTCCGCCGGGCACGAGGTACTGGTGCAGGCTGGTGCGGGGGCAGGCGCCTTCGTGCCCGACTACTCCTACTCCGAGGCGGGCGCGACCGTCGTGAGCGCCGAGCGGACCGCCGAGGCCGATGCGATCCTGCTCGTCGGACGCCCAGACGACAGCCAGATCGCCAGGCTGCGTGCCGGGCAGGCGATCTTCGGCTTGTTCGCGCCGCTGACGGACCCTGAGCTGGCAAGCAAGCTCGCCGCGACCGGGGTGACCGCCGTGAGCATGGACCTGATCCCGCGTACCTTGTCGCGTGCCCAGCCGATGGACGCGCTGTCGTCGCAGGCGAACATCGCGGGCTACAAGGCGGCACTGCTTGGCGCGACGGCGTTCGCCAGGTTCTTCCCGCTGCTCATCACTGCCGCCGGGACAGCCAGGCCGGCTAAGGTGCTCGTCCTTGGCACTGGCGTCGCCGGGCTGCAGGCCATCGGGACCGCCCGGCGGCTCGGAGCGGTGGTGAGCGCATACGACGTGCGCCCGGAGACCAAGACCGAGGTCGAGTCCCTTGGCGCGACCTTCATCGAGCTGACCTCGGTCGGCCCCGCGGGTGGCGCGGGCGGTTACGCCAGGGCACTGACGGACGCCGAGCGCGCCGCGCAGCAGGCCGAGCTCGCGGACCACATCGCCAGGCACGACGTAGTGATCACCACGGCGCAGGTGCCGGGCCGGCGCCCGCCGGTCCTGGTGACGGGCGAGGCCCTGAAGTCGATGGCGCCCGGCTCGGTGGTCGTGGACATGGGCTCGAGCGCCCTGGGCGGCAACGTCGAGGGCTCGGTGCCCGGCGAGAACGTCGTCACCGACAACGGCGTGACGATCGTGGGCGCGGAGAACCTGCCGTCGACCATGGCCGCCGCCGCGTCGGCGATGTACGCGCGAAACGTCAGCTCGCTGCTGCTGTACATGGTGAAGGACGGCGCCCTCACCGTGGACCTGACCGACGACCTCGTCGCTGGCGTCGTCATCACCCATGGCGGCGAGGTGGTGCATCCCGCGCTGGCCCCCAAGCCGCCGCCATCCGACCCGGCACCGCCGCCCGCGGACCAGGCGGAGCAGGCCTTCGACCCGTCCCCGGCAACCG
>JASHXW010000170.1 GCA_030043395.1 Streptosporangiaceae bacterium | reverse complement strand
GAAGAGCGGCTTCAACGTCTACGGCTACCCGGACTTCGGCTGGGACTACATGGTGTTCAACTTCGCGAACACCACCAACCACTGGAACGACGTCGTCGGCCAGCTCTACGCCAGGCAGGCTCTCGCCCACCTGGTCGACAGCGCCGGCTACATCAAGGGCATCTACAAGGGCTACGCCGCGACGGCGGACGGCCCGGTCCCGTCACTGCCGGCTAGCCCGTTCACTCCGGCGAACGGCAAGAGCCAGCTCTACGCCTACAGCCCGTCGACCGCTAAGAAGATCCTCGCCAGCCATGGCTGGAAGGAAGTGGGCGGCGTCCAGACCTGCGAGAAGGCCGGCACTGGCGCAGCGGACTGCGGCGCGGGCATCCCGGCGGGCACGAAGTTCACCTTCACCCTCGTCTACAACAACGGCTCACCGCCCATCACGACCGAGGACACCTCGTTCGCTTCGGTCGCGAAGAGCATCGGCATCCCGATCACGCTGGTCGGCAAGTCGTTCAACTACATCCTGGAGAACTACTACAACGTGGCCGTCCCGGCGAACAAGGACAAGTGGTACATGGAGGACTTCGGCGGGTTCACCCAGTCGCTGTACCCCACCACCAACACCGTGTTCAACACCACGGGCACGTACAACATCGGCAGCTACAGCAGCTCAGAGGCCAACAAGCTGATCAACGCCTCGGTCTTCGGTGGAAACCCGACCGCGGTGAAGAACGAGGCCTCCTACCTGACTGAGAACCTGCCGGCCCTGTTCCAGCCAGACGCCGATCACGTCTACGCCTGGAAGAAGACCCTGTCCGGCCCGCAGTCCTCGTTCTGGGAGCTCCCGCAGTTCTCGATCAACCCAGAACTGTGGTACTTCACTAAGTCATAAGGACAATGCGGCATCGCCCGCCGGCAATCGGGGAATCACATCCCTGATTGCCGGCGGGCATCCCGTATCTGCCATTACCCCGATTGGCAGCTGACCGGGAAGCCGCGGGCAAGGGAAGGACCCCGAGATGAGCACTTACCTGCTCAGGCGGGCGGGCACATCCGTCATCATCTTGTTCGGCCTGTCGGTGCTGACATTCGCGATGCTGCACATCATCGGCGGATCGCCAGGCATCATCATCCTCGGGCCTAAGGCCTCGCTGAAGGCCATTGACGCGTGGAACAGGGCGAACGGCTTCGATCGGCCGTTCGTCGAGCAATACGGCTCCTGGCTGTGGCAGGTGCTGCACGGCAACCTCGGCGAGTCCTACAAGCTGAACCAGTCAGTGGACCAGGTGCTCGCAGAGCACGCGCCAATATCGGTCTACCTCAGCGGCACGGCCCTGGTCCTGTCGATCCTCATCGCCTTCCCGGTCGGCATCTTCCAGGCCGTCAAGCGCAACACCCTGGGCGACAACACCGTCACCACCGCCGCATTCGTCCTGTACTCGATGCCGACCTTCCTGCTCGGCCTGATCCTGATCCAGATCTTCGCGCTGACCCTGAACATCTTCCCGGTGGGCGCGTCGGCGGCGGTCAGCCAGGACAGCTCGCTGATCGGCGCGATCACCGACCCGCGCGCGATGGTGCTGCCGGTGACGACGCTGACGCTCGTCCAGGTGGCCGGCTACTCGCGATATATGCGCTCGTCGGCACTTGACGCCCTTGCCCAGGACTACATCAAGGCAGCCAGGGCCAAGGGACTGCCAGAGCGGCTTGTCCTGTGGCGCCATCTCGTGCGCAACGCGTGCCTGCCGATGGTGACGCTCATCGGCCTGAGCATCCCCGCGCTGCTGGCCGGCAACCTGATCACCGAGCAGGTGTTCAACTGGCCTGGCCTCGGGATCATGTTCATCAACGCGCTGAACAACGAGGATTATCCGATCCTGCTCGCATATACCCTTATGGGCGGAGTTCTCACCGTCGTCGGCAACTACGTCGCTGACATCGCGCTCACCGTCGCCGACCCGCGCATCAGGATCGCCTGACATGCGGGCGAGGCACTTCCGGCGAGTCAGGAGGCCGCAGTGGTAGCGCCAACTCTTCAGCCGATCATCCCCGAGCCCATGGCAGAGGGCGGCGAGGTCACCGTCATCCAGAGCGGCTGGCGGCTGGGCCTGCGGGAGTTCGCCAAGAACAGGCTGGCCATCCTCGGCGTGGCCATCCTCATCTTCTTCGTCCTCTTCAGCTGGCTAGGCCCGCTCTTCTACCACGGCAACGCCAGCGTGTCCAATCTCGGCCTGGCCAACTCACCACCGGTGCAGGGCGCCCCGCTCGGGGCTGACCAGGACGGCTTCGACATCCTCAAGGAGCTCATGCTCGGTGGCCAGGCCTCGCTGGAGATCGGCATGCTGGCAGCGGCGATCGCCACCGTCGTCGGCACGCTGTGGGGCGCGATCGCGGGCCTCGCTGGGGGCCTGCTCGACGGCCTGATGATGCGGGTCGTCGACATCATCTTGTCGGTGCCCCTGCTGTTCGTCGTCCTGATCGTCGGCGCCAAGTGGGGATCGAGCGTGCTGACGCTCGCCCTCATCATCGGCCTGTTCTCCTGGCTGGTCCCGTCCCGGCTGGTCCGCGGCGAGGTGCTGACGCTGCGCGTCCGCGACTTCATATCGGCAGCCAGGGCAGCGGGCGCGAGCAGGAGCCGGCTGGTGCTGCGCCACCTGATACCGAATGCGCTCAGCGTCGTCATCGTGAACATCACGTTCCAGGTCGCCGACGCGATCTTGCTGGTGGCCGTGCTCGGCTTCCTCGGCTTCGGCATCACCTACCCGACGTTCGACTGGGGCGACGAGCTCTCTAACGGGACGACCAACTTGCTGAACGGCTACTGGTGGGAGGTCTATCCGGTCGGCCTGTGCATCGTGCTCACCGTCATGGCGCTGAACCTGGTCGGCGACGCGCTGCGGGATGCACTGGACGTGCGGCTGCGCCGCCGCTAGTCATCGCGAACCAGACCCCGACCCTGCCTTAACGATCCCGAACAAGGAGCACCCGTGGCCCCTGTGCTAGAGGTCAATGACCTCTCGACCCATATCAAGCAGACCAACACCGTCATCCAGGCTGTCGGCAACGTCGACATGTACCTCGACCCGGGCGAAACGCTTGGCCTCGTCGGCGAGTCCGGCTGCGGCAAGTCGATGACCGGCCTGTCGGTGATGAGCCTGCTGCCGCCCGGCGGCAGCGTGGTTGGCGGCTCGATCAAGCTTGAGGGCAGGGAGCTGGTCGGGTTGTCCGACCGGGAGATGCAGAAGATCCGCGGCAACGAGATCGCGATGGTCTTCCAGGACCCGCTGACGTCGCTCGACCCCACCAAGACCATCGGCTCGCAGGTAGCCGAGCCGGTGCTGCTGCACCGCGAGGTCACCAAGGCCCAGGCCTACGAGCGGGCGACCGAGGTGCTCGACCTGGTCGGCCTGCCGCACCCGAAGGAGCGGCTGTCTGACTACCCGCACCAGCTGTCGGGCGGCCTGCGCCAGCGCGTCATGATCGCCATGGCGCTCGCGTGCGAGCCGAAGGTGCTGATCGCCGACGAGCCGACCACCGCGCTCGACGTCACCATCCAGGCGCAGATCCTGGACCTGCTTGACGACCTGAAGAGCCGCCTGGACATGGCGATGCTGCTGATCACGCACGACATGGGCGTCATCGCGGGCCATGCCGACCGGGTGAACGTCATGTACGCCGGGCACGTGGTCGAGACGACCGAGACCACCACCTTGTTCGCGCACATGCATCACCCGTACACCCAGGCGCTGCTCGCCTCGATCCCGCGGCTCACGCAGGACCGCCGCAGGAGGCTGCTCAACATTCCGGGCCTGCCACCCGACCTCGGGCACCCGCCGCCCGGGTGCAGGTTCGCGGCCCGCTGCAGCCATGCCACCGATAAGTGCAGGACTGACGAGCCGTCGCTGATCGGCGAGACGCCTGACCACTTGTTCGCGTGCTGGCACCCGGTGGACGGGCCGCTGCGCGCGGACGCCGTGGACGCGACAGCGAAGGCCGCTCAGGAAGCCGCTGCCGCGGCTGCCGCCGCCGGAGTGATCGTGGAGCCAGAAGCGGTGACGGACGAGCCCATCGTGCTCGCCGAGGAGCGCTCAGCCGACGTGGTCCAGGTGGACGGGGCAGGCCTGCTCGAGATCAGGAACCTGGTCAAGGAATTCCCGGTCACCTCGGGCATCCTGCAGCGCCAGATCGGCTCGGTGAAGGCCGTCTCCGACGTCTCCTTCACCGTCGCCGCAGGCGAGACCTTCGGCCTGGTGGGCGAGTCCGGCTGCGGCAAGACCACGATCGGCCGGATGATCGTCGCCCTGGAGCGGCCAACCTCCGGCCAGGTGACGCTGGACGGCACGAACATCGCGGGGCTGCGTGGCGGCGAGCTACGCCGGCGCAGGCGCGACCTGCAGCTGATGTTCCAGGACCCGTACTCCTCGCTGGACCCACGGATGCGGGTCGGGGCCATCATCAGGGAACCGCTGACGATCCAGGGCCTGGGTACCCGCGCGCAGCAGCAGGCGAGGGTCTTCGAGCTGCTTGACGAGGTTGGCCTGCCGCGCAACGCGGTCGAGCGCTTCCCGCACGAGTTCTCGGGCGGCCAGCGCCAGCGGATCGGCCTTGCCCGCGCGCTCACGCTCAACCCGAAGGTGATCGTGGCCGACGAGCCGGTCAGCGCGCTCGACGTCTCGATCCGGGCTCAGGTGCTTAACCTGATGCGGCGGCTGCAGGAAGCGCACGGCCTGACCTACATCGTTATCTCGCACGACCTGGCCGTGGTCAAGTACGTGTCGGACCGCATCGGAGTCATGTACCTCGGCAAGCTTGTCGAGCTCGGCACCAGCCAGGACATTTACGAGCGGTACGCGCACCCCTACACGGCCGGACTGATCGGAGCGATCCCGATGCCCGACCCCGCCTTGGCAAAGGCGAACAAGGGAATCGGCGTCAAGGGCGAGTTGCCCAGCCCGATCAACCCGCCGTCCGGCTGCCGGTTCCGAACGAGGTGCCCGCTGGCGCAGCAGATCTGCACCGACGAGGAGCCCATGCTCCGCTCGTTCGGCCCTGGCCACATCGCGGCCTGCCATTTCCCGCTGCAGACAGCCGCCGCGCCAGCGGCTGTGACCGCAGAAGCGGCGCCGTTCGCGATCTAGCCACAGTGAGGCCGGTGCTGCGAGGGCGAAGCGCCGGGCTGCACGCCGGGCTCGCTGCGAGCTAAAGGCCGGTAACGACCGTGCTTTCCAGGCACGGCGCGGTGAGGCCGCCGATTCCAAGTGCCTTGTGCGCGCAATCGCCCGGCCCGATACTTCTGGTATGCGGGCGTCCAGTGATCGTCTCGCGGACGACAATGACGGGTTGCGTGCCTCCGATGCCGAACGCGACGAGGCAATCGGCCAGCTCAGGGACCGGTTCGCCGAGGGCAGGCTGAGCCAGGACACGTTCCTGGTCCGGATGAACGCCGCAATGCAGGCCAAGGACCGGGCGGAACTGTCCGTGCTCTTCACCGACCTGCCCGCGCCCGTGGCATCCGCGCGGCGCGGCGTCGGTACTCGGATCAGGGAACGCCTTGCGCTGCTCAGGCAGGCCTTCACCGGCTCGGCAGGCTCGGCCACGCCGCAGGTGACCCCGCCACGGCAGGCGCTTGCCCGCCAGGACGCGCCGCTCCCGCCGCTGTGGCTGCCACCACAGACTGACCGCCGGTTCACCATCGGCCGCGCGATGGCCTGCGACTTCACGCTAGCTGACCTGAGCGTCTCGCGCTGGCACGCCCGCCTGTACCGCAAGGACGAGGACTGGCTGCTCTCCGACCTCGGATCGACCAACGGGACACGGCTGAACGGCTGGCGCGTCACGACCGGGGTTCCCGTGCGGCCGGGCGACCAGGTCTCCTTCGGCTCAGTCACGTTCGTGATCAGCGACCGCGCGAGGAGCACGCTCTAGCGCTGGCACGCCGTAGAGTCAGTCCGTGACCTTGGTTCTGATCGTGCGGCACGGCCTGACAGCAGCTACCGGCTCGGCCTTGTCCGGCCGTACACCAGGCATATCGCTGGACGACAGGGGTCGCGCGCAGGCGGCGGCTGTTGCGGAGCGACTGTGCGGAGTCCGGCTCGATGCAATCGTCTCAAGCCCGCTTGAGCGATGCGCCCAGACGGCGGAGGCGATCGCTGCTAAGCAGCCCGGGATCGAGGTCCAGACCGACGACCGGGTAATCGAGGTGGGATACGGCGACTGGACGGGTAGGTCGCTGCGCAAGCTGTCGCGCGAGCCGTTGTGGCGGGTCGTGCAGGCCTACCCGAG
>JASHXW010000169.1 GCA_030043395.1 Streptosporangiaceae bacterium | reverse complement strand
GGGAGTACGCCAGGCGCGGTACCTGGGCGCACGGCGGGCGCTGACGTGGATACTCGCAGTAGCCGGGATGGCGGCGTACAACTGGTGGATCCTCGTGCCGCTCAAGCCTGGCCTGATGAGCTCGCCAAACGAGCTGTTCAGCAACCTGGAAGTAGCCGGCCACCCGTACGCCGCCGTAATGCGGCACCTGGACCTGGCGTCCGGGATCCTGGTGCTTACCGCGTTCCTCGTGGCGGGAATCGGGTCGCTGTCCGGCGCCCGTCGCGAGTGGCTTGGCATGGTGGTCTTCGCGGTGGCCGGGGGAGTGGGCGGGATCTTCCCGGAAGTGTGCGCCGACGGCGTCAGCGCCACGTGCGAGCGGATGGAGCGGCACTTCCAGCTTCCGGCCAGCCAGTACGTGCACGACGGCGCCGGGATCGTCGAGTTCGCCGGAATCACGCTCGCGTTGCTGTTCGCCTACCGACGGACGCGCGGCGAGCGCACCCGAACCTCTGCGGTGTACCGGAACATGGCCTGGGCGGCGGCCGCGGCCTATCCCGTGCTTGGCGTGTCCTACCTGGTGAACCGGTTCGGTGGCGTGATGGAAGGCGTGTTCTTCGTCGGCTTCACGGCCATGGTGCTGACTCAGGTCGCCGAGCGAGCTTCCGGCCTGCGGCGCAGGACGGCTGCATCCGCCGCAGTCTCGGGGCAGGTACGGGCGCCAGCGCTGGTACCTGACTTCGAGGCCAGGCAGGAGTCGCGGACGGCGGAGCTGCTAGGAGCCAACATGAAAACGGTGCCGGGGACGGATCCGTCCCCGGCACCGCCTTCGCTATCGGCTAGACGCCACCGGTGATGATGGCTGTCATGTTCGGCGTTCCGACCCCAGTCGCGAGGTCATAGCCGGGCGTGGTCGGGAACAGTCCGTTGTTGTTCGTGGACTGGCCGATCCCAGTGATGTCGTGGAAGTATCTCTGCGGCGCCGTCTGGTACCACGAGTACACCAGCGGATTGACGTTGCCCGTGCGGTAACCCTGGTAGCTGTCGCGGTCCAGGATCAGGCCGGACCACAGCGGCGAGGACAGGCTCGTCCCGCCGATGCCGAACCAGCCAGGAGCGTTGGTCGTGATGGTGGCGCAGACGCTGCCCGGAGTGTTGGCGTTGCCGGTGCAGTACTCCGCGTAAGGCGTGTACTCGTCTGCGTTCGCTGAGACATCCGGGTCCTCGCGGCACGGAGTCCCGACTGCTGCAAGCGAGCACTGCATCGAGTTGGGCCCGCCACCGTAGGTGGTGTACGGGTTGTTGATGCCAGGGCCGCGCTGGTAGAACGGCCGGCCCCAGAACTGGCTGGAACCGCCGCCGCCCGCGCCTGTCGCCGCACACCAGAAGAAACCGCCCTGGCCGCCGTTGCTGGCGGCTGGCGCCTGGTTGCTGCACAGGTTGTCGACGTTCCACACCGACTCGACGCCGTACGGGTAGGACGGGTGCGGGTTGGTGCCTGGGTTGGCGCTCTCCAGGGAGGTGCCGCCAACGCTGGTGACCCACGGCTGCGACGGCGGGTCGAGCACGTTGACGATGGTCGTGCCGTCGGAGCGGATGCACTCGAATGCGCCGGTGTCGCCCTCCGCGCCGAACATGCTCTGGCCCTGCAGCGCCATCTGCTCGAAGACCACGTTCTCGGCCTGGACGTAGGCGGCTCCTGCGTCGTTCTCGCACTCAGCCCAGCTCGAGCTAATCGAGGACGCGATGTCCTGGTTCGCGATCGCGCTGTACTCGGAGAGCTCAGTCTGGCCTGTGTAGTCGTTCGGCGCGTTGTAGACGATCAGGTGCTGCATGTCCGGGGCCATGGTCAGTTCCATCTCGATGTCGGCGTCGACTTCGATGTCACCGGCGTAAGCCTCGGAAGCTGGCAGGCATTCGTCGCCGGCCGGGCAGATCGGGTTCTGCGGGCCGCCGTCGATGTTGACGTTGATCAGCGGCGGGTTGTAACGCGGGCCGTAGAAGGTGTGAGCCCACGTGGCGATGTCGGACTCCTGGTAGGCAGACAGCTCGAACACCGCGGCAGTCGCGCCCGCGCCCTCGCCGCTCGGACCGACATTTGGCGCGTTGTAGATCGAGTTGGTCTGCGATGGGGTCATGCCGTTGCAGCCAGGACCGCCGCCGAAGCCGAACGGGAACGACGTGCCCTCATTCACCGCGGCGAACAGCTGCGCAGCGGTCGGATACGGAGCCTCGCAGCTCTGCGATCCGCTGCCCGAGGATCCCGCCGGCCGGGTGGCATCCGGGGCGCGCTTGACCATCGAGTGCAGCCGGACGGTGTTGGACAAGCCGATGACGCCGAGCACCCTCGACGCCAGCGCGGCAGGCAGCCGAACGGTGGTGGAGTTGGAGAAGTAGTGGATGCCGCGTGGGTCCTTGTACCGGCTGAGCGTGGTGTGGAATGCGGCCTCGATCTTCTGGCTCGAGCCGATAGCCCTGATGAGGAACGGCGAGTTGGAGTGCTCGACCCGCAGGCCAGCGCTACGCAGGTATGCCTTCGCCGCGGCCTCTGTCCTGGCCGTTGGCGCGTAGCGCGCGTCGAACCCGCCGGCGTGCAGCCAGCGGTGGTACGACCCGCTCTTCTTGGTGTATGCGTCCTTCAGCGCCCGCTGCAGGCCGGCGTTGTCCCGGGGGGCAAGCGCAAGCTCCACACTCATCCGTGCGCTGTGGTAACGACCGATTATCCGGTCTGTTGTCGGCGTCAGGCTTCCCTTGACAGCGACGAAGCGCGGGCTACCCGACGATGGCGATGCCACCGCCGTGGCGGCGAACGCACCGGTAGCCGCTGTCACAGCCAGTCCAAGGACTGCCATCGCGCCGGCTCGAGCCGGGCGCTTGATCAGACCCATTTAGCCTCCTTTGGCCAAGATGGCTTAAGCACGCCCAAGAATGCTTTCACCAGAAGGCGAGCCTGTCCACAGTTCTGATCTAATGTCCCAGTTCTATAGCTCGCTCTGGATAGATGAGATCACGGCGGTCCGGCAAACCGAACCGGGCTGCTCGTTCGTCATCTCGCATATGGCTGCCGTGACCAGGTTCGCGGCGCCATCGACAGCCCTGGCAATCGGCGACGATGGATGGCTCAGGGCCGCCGCTATCTGCGCGGCGCTCTTGCCATGCAGTACCTGCGGATCGAACAGGCTCACGCCGCGGTACTTGTTGCCGAAGTCCATGAACGGATAGCTGCCCGGGTCGTACTTCTGCCAGAGTCTCTGTTCCTGCGGCGTAGTCGGCTGCAGGATTTTGCTCTGCATCGTTTCGTTCTCCACGGGCACGAAATCCAGGTAACTGCTTGAGTAGCTCGACCCGTAGAAGGTCAGCGTGGCCGTGTCCGGGTATCGTTCCGGACTCGGTGCGGACATGCTCTTGTGCAGACCTGAGAAGGTGCCGAACCGGCTCAGCGCGACGACCATGCCCCACTGATTGGCCGCGCAGAACGGGCAGAAGACCGCGCCGATGTACAGCAGTTCCGGCTTGCCGTTGCGGGCAAGAGGTGCGGCGCCGCTGATCGGCGAGATCGGCTGCCGAAAGGTCGTGCCGCTCCCGACCTGGTTAAGCGCGCTGGTCGGGACGTGGGTGGCCTGGCCAACTGCGCCGGTTGGCGCCGGCGGAGATTTGGTGACGACCAGGATGACCGCGGCGACGACGATGACGGCGACAGCAGCACCTGCCGCGACGAACCAGGTGCGCTTGGCTGGACCGGTCTT
>JASHXW010000168.1 GCA_030043395.1 Streptosporangiaceae bacterium | reverse complement strand
CTCGCCGCCGACGCGGCCGTGTCGGCCGGGTTCGGGTCGGCGGGCGAGCGCTGCATGGCGATCTCGGTGCTGGTCGCGGTCGACCCGGTCGGCGACGAGCTGATCAGCAAGATCCGCGAGCGCGTCGCGAAGCTGCGCGTCGGGCCTGGCGACCAGCCGGAGTCGGAGATGGGACCGCTGGTCACCAGTGCGCACCGGGACCGGGTTGCCTCCTACCTCGACGCCGGCGTCGCCGATGGCGCTGTCCTGGCCGTGGACGGCCGCGAGCACCCGGTCCACGCGGGCACCGGCGAGGAGGACGGCTTCTGGCTCGGCCCCTCGGTCCTTGACCGGGTGCAGCCGCAGATGAGCTGCTACACCGACGAGATCTTCGGTCCGGTGCTGAGCGTGGTGCGGGCTGGCTCGTACGAGCAGGCGCTTGGCATCGTGAACGCGAACCCGTACGGCAATGGCACGGCCATCTTCACCAACGACGGGGGAGCGGCCCGCAAGTTCACTCACGAGGTCGAGGTCGGGATGGTCGGCATCAACGTGCCGATCCCCGTTCCGATGGCGTTCTACAGCTTCGGCGGCTGGAAGGCGTCGCTGTTCGGCGACACCCACGTGCACGGCACCGAGGGAGTCCACTTCTACACCAGGGGCAAGGCCGTCACCTCGCGCTGGCTCGACCCGAGCCACGGCGGCGTGAACCTCGGATTCCCCGTGAACAACTAAGTCCGCAGCTAGGAGGAAGACCACGATGACCCCCGAGGGACCCTACGGGCAGGAGCACGCAACGCCAGACCCGGCGCGCGGCGCGGCTGCCTATGCCGCCGACCGTGCGCATGTCTTTCACTCCTGGTCGGCGCAGAAGGCGCTGAAGCCGCTCGTCATCGCGGGCGGCCAGGGCAGTTACGTGTGGGACTTCGACGGCAACCGCTACCTGGACCTGTCCAGCCAGCTCGTCAATACCAACATCGGCCACCAGCACCCGCGGGTGGTCAAGGCCATCGCCGAGCAGGCTGCCCGGCTAACGACGATCGCGCCGCAGTACGCGAACGAGGCCCGCGGGCAGGCTGCGCAGCGGCTGACCGACCTGGCGCCTGACGGGTTCAGCAAGGTGTTCTTCACCAATGGCGGCGCCGACGCGAACGAGAACGCGATCAGGATGGCCAGGCTGCACACCGGCAGGGACAAGGTGCTCAGCTTCTACCGCTCCTACCACGGAAATACCGGGGCTGCGATCAACTCCACCGGCGACCCGCGCAGGTGGCCGAACGAGTTCGCAGTTGGTCACGCGCACTTCTTCGGGCCGTACCTGTACCGGTCATCCTTCTGGGCCACCTCGCAGGAGCAGGAGAGCGAGCGAGCGCTCCAGCACCTGGAGCAGGTGATCCAGTTCGAGGGCCCTGAGACGATAGCCGCGATCTTGATCGAGAGCATCGTCGGGACGGCTGGCGTGCTCGTCCCGCCGCCCGGCTACCTGGCGGGGGTCCGCGCCCTTGCCGACAAGTACGGCATCATCTGGATCGCCGACGAGGTGATGTGCGGGTTCGGCCGGGCCGGAAGCTGGTTCGCGTTCGAGCCGCACGGCGTGGCGCCCGACCTGATCACCTTCGCCAAGGGCGCCAACTCCGGATACGTGCCGGCTGGGGGCGTGATCATCTCCGACCCCATCGCCGCCACCTTTGACGAGCGGGTCTTCCCTGGTGGCCTGACCTACTCGGGGCACCCGCTGGCCATGGCCTCGATCGTGGCGACGATCGACGCGATGCGCGATGAAGGCATCGTGGAGAACGCGGCCAGGATCGGGGCGCAGGTGCTCGAGCCCGGCCTTGCCGACCTCGCGAGCAGGCACCCGGTGATCGGCGAGGTGCGCGGCCTGGGCGTGTTCTGGGCACTTGACCTGGTGTCGAACCGCGACACCAGGGCCATGCTCGCCCCGTACGCGGGTACCTCCGCGGCGATGAACACGCTCAGCGCGCAAGCTCGCGCGCACGGCCTGCTGGTCTTCACCAACTTCAACCGGCTGCACGTGGTGCCCCCGTGCACGATCTCCGAGGCCGAGGCCAAGGAAGGGCTTGAGCTCCTGGACGACGTGCTGACCGCCGTGGACCCGTACTACGAGGGCTGAGCCGCCTCGGCGGCCCGGTGGCGGGCCGGCCGGCGGCGTGCCGGTCAGCGGCTAGGTGCCGTCGGGACAGGGGTAGAAGACGCGGCCGTTCAGGTCAACGTCGAACTTGACCGCGGCGAAGCCATTCGGCCCGTCATAAACGGCGCGGCAGTAGGCCGCGAACGACCGCCGGCCGGTGCACTTCGAGCCGGTCTGCCCGGGATTGCAGACGTAGTGGTCCGAGCCGTACTCGGCCTCGCCTACCCACTTGCCGGTGGGCTGGAGCGCCGTCTTGTCCGAGGTGAACACGTGCCAGCTGCCGCACTCGCGGTACAAGTAGCACTCCTCGACGATGGCGCCGTCGGTGTACTTCACGCCCCACCTGGCCAGGCCGGGCGCGTTCTTCCACAGCACGGTCATCCCGTAGGAATGCACCAGGTTGAACGCGTAGGCCAGGTAGTTCTGCGCGTCGCCCGCGCTGAGGAAGAAGCCGGTCGTCGACGGCGGGGACACTTCGATGTCGTCCAGCTCGACAGCGTCGAACCCCTTCCGCGCGCACATCGCGACCCGCTCGGTCAGCATCGGCTTGAGCTGGTTGAGCTGGCGGAAGTCGACCCAGCGCTCCTGCGGGTAGCCGAAGTACACCTTGCCGAGCGTCGCGGCCGGGAACATCCCGCGTGGCGCCGGGCTCGCGTCCGGCCGGTAGTCCTCCCAGGCCAGGTCCAGGTAGCAGATCGCCTTCGGGTGCGGCAGCGTGCTTGCCTGCCAGGTCGTGTGGATAGCGTGCACCTCCGCCTTGGTGGTCAGGAAGCCGTCGAGGTCGTAGATGTCGACGGCCCGGTCACCAGTGCGCTCCAGCGGCGTGACGCGCCCGATCTGCCAGTCCCACCGCATCGGGTGGCCTGCCGAGTTCAGGTGCGGCGGGTACCAGCACGAGCCCTTGCATGCCAGCGGCGCCGGCAGCGGGACGACCCGCCAGCCGAAGGTGATCGAGGTATGGCCCGCCTGGTCGGAGGTCAGCACGCTGACGCGGTGCCGCCCGACGGCGAGCTTGCCCGTGTAAAACACGCGCCGGCTTGGCATGGCGCGCCACGTCCCGTCGTCAATGCGGTATTGCTGCTTAACAGGGCCGTCCGCGGAACTGTAGTGGGCAGGGCTGACCTGGAAGTATTCCTCGTCAGAACCTGTCGTACGCTCAGGCAGGCCGTTGATGAACTGGCTCACGGGAGGCTTTCCGGCCGGGTACGCCGCGACGGCTGAGGCTGTGGTGAAGCTCCTGGTCGCGTGGATCGTGCTGAACGAGAAGCTAGCCGGATCGGTCTCGACCACCTCGGTGGCAGTGACGGTCACCCTCAGCCTTCGGCCGGTGTCGGCGTGCCCGGCGACGTAGCGCTGGGCGGCGAAGGGCGTTACCGTCGAGTCGGCGCCGGCCACGCAGTGGCCGCCCGCGCAGGACTGCCAGGCGTAGCCGACCTCGAAGCTGAGCAGCTTGTCGCCGGCGGGCAGCCTGCCATGCCGCCAGGACAGCCCGGTCGCGGCGACCGCGCCGCCGTCACGCAGGGTTCCGGTGATCGCCAGGCGGCCCGACGCGACCGGCGGCTGGATTCGGCTTGCCGTGCCCGCTCCGGTGTGCTGTGCCAGGCTGGATTCGGCGGCCGCGCCGGACGTCGTCATCGCGATCGGCAGCCCGAGTGCCGCTACAGCCAGCGAGACGCGCTTCATGCTCATCATCAGCTTCCCCGCTCCGGTCCGTGGCTCGCCTCAGGCAGTCTGCCGGAATGATAGGCGCGCCCGAACAGCGGGAGGCGGTAAATGTGAGGAAAGGCCGGTATCAGCTGGCAGCCTGGTGAATGGATGTCCAGAGCCCGTAGCCGGTAAGGACGACGGCGACGATGGTGAGCGCCCAGGCTGGCGCTGGCCGGTGGCCGTGGCGGGCGGCGAAGCGGGGATAGGCCGCGAAGACGATGAGCTGGCTCAGCCACAGCGCGATCAGCGATGGTTGGACCAGGTCGTAGTAGATGCGCTCAGGGTTGATCAAGGTGATCGGCGCGGTCACGGCCATGACCGCACCGATCGCGATGGTGATCGCCCGCTGGGGGCGGGCGCTGATGGCTCGGACGAGGCGGCTGAGGGCAAGGTACTCGGCGAGCATGACGCCGGCGATGCTCGCTGCGACGCCGATGCCGACCACCGCGGCGAATCCGGGCCCGGCGAACTGCCGGGCGATGCTCACGCCAGGTACCGGGGCGCGGGCGAATGCCGGGGCGGCGGCGAGCGGGAAGATCGCAGCGGTCATGACCACGGCGGAGGCGATGTAAGCGCTGATCAGGCCGCGTCGTATGGTGCGGGCGGGGCGGGCGACTTCACCGCCGAGGAACAGCGGCAGGCTGCCGCAGATGAAGAGCAACGCCGTCTGCCCGGTGGCGGGGACCAGCGTGCCGGCCGGGACGTTGGCGGCGAAGCTGCTCGCCGGGGCGCCGAGGTGGCTGATGGTCACGCCGCTGAGTGCGACGGCGATGGCAAGCTGTCCCGCGGCGAGTAGGCCGGTGACGATCAGCGTGGCGCGCAGGCCGGCGATCATCACGGCGGCCAGGGCCAGCGGGATGGCGACTTCCAGCACTGGCTGCCAGGCGCGCTCGGCCGGGAATACGACCGGCAGCACCATGTAGACGATCTGCGCGGTGGTGTAGATCAGGTAGAGCAGGTAGCTGACGATCCACAGGCCCGCCTGCAGCAGAGCCAGCCGGCGGCCTGCCGCGGCTTCGGTGAACGCGTAC
Organism: Streptosporangiaceae bacterium; assembly: GCA_030043395.1. The sequence goes on along the minus strand of JASHXW010000168.1, from coordinate 3,009 downwards.
AGACCGCCCGAGCTGGCGATGTGCCGCGAATAGCGCAGCCAGATCAGCAGCAGCGCGGCGAAAACCACGGCGGCCGCGATCGTGACGAGCCCGCCCGAGGCGCTGGCGCCGACGATGGTGCCAGGCGCGAGCAGCGCGGCCAGGGCGAGAGCGCCGAAGGATGTCACGGCGAGCCCGGTGAAGGCCCAGTCGCCGGCCGGCCGCTCATGGAGTGGCCGGCCGGCGAGGTTCCGGGGCTTACTGATCGTCATGCGCGTGGCAATTCGGTCCGCAGCCGGTCAGGCCCACGAACTGCCCCCTGTGCTCTTGGCCGGACTCGGGGTCGGCGCGGCTGCAGTCAGCGCACTGCCCGACGGGCCGACCAGCCACCACTTGGCGCCGAAACTGCTGAGCCCCTGGCCCTTGGTCATCCCCGGGCCGGTGTCGCCCGAGAAGTAGTAAAGCGGGTGGCCGTCATAGGTCACCTGCTTCGCGCCATTAGACCCGGTGATGGTGCCCAGGTCAGCCTTCACCGCGCTGCCGGACGCCGTCAGGGTGCCATGCGCGATGATTGGCGGCCACAGCTGGGCGCACGAGCCTGAGCATGTGGACTTGTTCATGCTGTCCTTCGCGAACAGGTAAACCGACCGTCCGGAACCGCTGGTCAGGTAAGTGCCGTCCGGGCCCGACCGGGTCGAGATCACTGTGCCAGACGAGGCAGCCGGCGACCCGCTGCCCGTACTGCCACTGCCCGGGTTGCTGCTGCCGCCGCTGCTGCCGCCGCTACTGCACGCTGCCGCCAGTAGCCCGGTCGCCAGCAGCACCACCAGCGGAATCAGGACCCGGAGGCGCACTGACGAATATCGCACCGTCATCATCTCCTCTACGTAGGCGGCGACTGGAGTCGCTGCCACGGGTGATTACCCGATGCATGCAACACGGCTGGGAACGCGGTCCGGTTCGGTGAGCAGCGCGCGTGACCGCAGGCCGGGGCTCCGGGACGGGCGCCAGGGCAGGGGTGCCGGAGCAGGGCTCCAGAGCAGGGGCTACAGAGCGGCGAAGGCTTCCTGCAGGATCGACAGGCCCTCGTTCAGCAGCTCTTCGCTGATCACCAGCGGTGGCAGGAAGCGAAGCACATTGCCGTAGGTACCGCAGGTCAGGACGATCAGTCCGTTCGCATGGCAGGCCTTGGCGATCTTGCTTGCGGCGGCCGCGTCTGGCTCGATCGTGCCGGGGCTGACCAGCTCGATCGCTATCATCGCCCCGCGGCCGCGCACGTCGCCGATCACCGGGTACTCCTGGGCGAGCTGGCGCAGCCTGGGCAGCATGAGGTCGCCGATCCGTCGTGCCATGGCCGGGAGATCCTCCTTGACCATGGTCTCGATGGCGCCAAGCGCTGCGGCGCAGGCGACCGGGTTTCCGCCGAATGTGCCTCCGAGCCCGCCGACGTGCACCGAGTCCATGATCTCGGCCCGGCCGGTGACGGCTGCCAGCGGCAGTCCGCCGGCGATGCCCTTCGCTGTGGTGACCAGGTCAGGCACGACGCCTTCGTTATCGCACGCGAACCAGTCGCCGGTACGGCAGAAGCCAGACTGGATCTCGTCGGCGATGAAGACGATCCCGTGCTCGCGGCAGTAGTCGGCCAGCCCAGGCAGGAAGCCGTCCGGCGGGACGATGAAGCCGCCCTCACCCTGGATCGGCTCGATGATCACGGCCGCCACCCGGTTCTCGCCGACGTGCGAGTGGATCAGGCCGGTGACGACGTCAAGCGCCCGCTCGGCGCACTTGGCCGGGCCGCCAGGCCAGCGGAACGGGTAGGCCATCGGGACCCGGTAGACCTCGCCGGCGAATGGCCCGAAGCCGTCCTTGTACGGCATGTTCTTGGCCGTCATCGCCATCGTGAGGTTGGTCCGCCCGTGGTAGGCGTGGTCGAAGACGACGACGGCCTGGCGGCCGGTGGCGTGCCTGGCGATCTTGACTGCGTTCTCCACTGCCTCGGCACCTGAGTTGAACAGGGCGGATCGCTTGTCGTGCTTGCCCGGCGTGACCCGGTTGAGCTCCTCGCACACCTCTACGTAGCCCTCGTAGGGGACCACCATGAAGCACGTGTGCGTGAAATGCGCGACCTGCTCGGTCACCCTGGTGACCACCAGCTCGGCGCTGTTGCCGACCGAGGTGACCGCGATGCCCGACCCGAAGTCGATCAGGGAGTTGCCGTCGGCGTCGATCAGCACGCCGCCGCCGGCCGCGGTCACGAACACGGGCAGCACGTGGCTGAGGCCGCGCGCGACGCTTCGCTGCCGGCGCTCGAGCAGCTCACGGGAGACCGGACCGGGGATCTCGGTGACCAGGTGCCGCTGCTGGACCAGGCTCGGGCCGCCGACGGTGGAGTGCAGGCTCATAGCGGTCAGGATAGACCGGCGGCCACGTCGGGTGCTGGAGGCAGGCCACCGGCGCTGTTGCTGGAGCGCCGCTGAGTAAATGCTCCGGAATTCCTGCAGCTTATCGACTTCCCGGCGCGGAGATTCTACATTTGAGCCTGCCATGGCAGCTCAGTCGCTTAGTATCTGGTGTCGAAAGGACCGGACACTTCGGATTCTTAGCGCATGGGATACGTCGTCGCGTTAAGGCCCACAAAATCGTATAGACTCTAACTACATACAGTACGGACATATTATCGCGACGGTCCGCGTTTAAGATGCCCGCAAAGCGGTATCTGGTACAGAATTTTGGCCCGCCCCGTGTCGAGGAGAGCCTTATGCGAACACGCGATTGGTTTCGGTCACATAGTTTCCACCACAGCGAGTTCGCAGACGCTCGCGAACTCGGACAGCTCAAGCGCGAGCGCGAGGTCACGGTCTCGCTTATCCTGCCGACCCGCAACGTGGCCGGGACCATCGGCTCAGTTCTCGAGGAAGTGGACTACCTGCGCGGTCCGGACATCGGGCTCATCGACCAGGTCATCGTCGTCGACGCCGACTCGGCCGACGGTACCGCCGAGATCGCACGCGGCTACAACGTGGAGGTGTA
>JASHXW010000167.1 GCA_030043395.1 Streptosporangiaceae bacterium | reverse complement strand
CCCATCCGGGCTGAAGCTGACCGACCGAACGGGCCCGGCGTGACCGCGGATCTGGAACACGAGCGCTGCGGTTCCGACGTCCCAGAGCCTGACCACTCCGTCATTTCCTGCGGTGCCAAGCAGCTGCCCGTCGCGGCTGAACGCCACGTTATGCATGGCGGGACCGCGGTACTTCCTGTCACGGCGACGGTCACTGGCTGACTGGGCCCAGGCCGGTGCGGGCGCAGTGACGACCGGATTGTTGCCCGGCACGGCGGCCGGAGGATCGGCCACTATCGTCGGCGCGGGCGCAACAACCGGGCCGGGACGCTCGAGGACCGGATCGCGCTGGTCGAGCTTGAGCCCGATTGCGACGGCCAGTTCCGTGACGACCCAGCGGCAGGCGTCCGGGTCCAGCGGCGAGGTTTCCTCGAAGGACGCCGAGGTCAGGTTTACAGCGAACGTCGGGTCGATGCCCTGGCCAACGTAATCGCGCAGAGACTGGACGACTCCCGCCTTGACGGCCATCACCAGGATGGCGCGCTCTCGCGGCGCATCAGGCAAGAAGTCCTCGAGCGCGTTCGCCGCCTGTGACTCACTCGACAGGGCAGTAAGGCCAAGGCCAGGATCGGCGATTATTGCCTGGAGCGCGGCTCTGGCCTGGTCCGCGTGCTCCCACGGCCGAGCAGCCACTGAGCCTCCTAGGGAAGGCTGACGCACCAGGCAGGAATTATCTCACTTGGGCGACACCGCAGTGATCGCCCGAGGATCCCGCGCCGTGTCTACTGTTAGTCGAAGTACCGTCTTCGAGCCGTTGAGACGGAGAGTGCAGGTCATGGAGGATCTCGGACAGCGCCGAACGGATCCAAGCGAGCCACGAGCGGCGACGGCGCTCTCCCCCGACGACAACAGCGCCTGGGTTGAAGTGCCGCCGTCAGCCGCAGGCCTGAGCGCAACCCGGCTGAAGGGCGTCACGGACTGGCTAGAGTCGCGGCTCAGCGACAAGCACTTCGGCGCCCAGCTAGTCGTCCTGCGAAGCGGGCACGTCGTTCTTGACAGGTCAGTCGGATCCACCAACCGTGACCACGCCGCAGTTACGCCCTATGACCGCTTCATCGTTTACTCGCTCGGCAAGCCATTCGCCGCCCTCTGCGTGCATCTCCTCGCCGAAAGGGGGCTCATCTCACTCGACCAGCCGGTGAGCGAGTGCTGGCCGGAGTACGGACAGCATGGCAAGAACGGGGTGACCGTCAGGCAGGTGCTGCAGCACCGCAGCGGAGCGCCCATGATGCGCCGGGGACCGCGCAGCATGCTGGGGGAAGTCTGGACCATACCGAACTGGGAGAAGGCGATACGCCGCATCGAGGCCACCGCGCCCTGGTACCCGCCAGGAAGCGTCCCGGCCTACCAGTTCTTCAGCTACGGCTTCTTGTGCGGAGAGCTCGTGCACCGGGTAACCGGGGAGACAATCCAGGAGTTCTTCGATGAGAACTTCGCCCGTCCGCTTGGTCTCACCAGGACCACTTTCGGCCTTCCGCGTTCGGCCTGGAACGAGCGCGTGGTGATCAATGGGAAGGCGGCCTTCCTCTTCAACTGGCGCCGCATGCGCGAGGCAGTGTGCCCGTCGGCGACGACCTCGACGACCTCGAGGGAAGTCGCCGTCTTCTACGAGATGCTTCGCCGGGGCGGGCGTCACGGCGGCGTCCAGGTCCTGAGCGAAGCGACGATACTGACGGCACGGCAGCCATCCTCGGACGGGGAGATAGACCAGTTCATCAAGGCGCCGATGCGCTGGTCACAGGCGTTCATGCTCGGAGGCGTCACCAGCGAACAAGGCCCTGCGCAAGAGATGGGCAACAAGAGCAGCCGCGAGACTTTCGGGTGTGGCGGATCGTCAACCTGCGTCGCCTGGTGCGATCCAGGCCGGGAACTCGTCACTGCTTATCTATGCAACAAGTCCGTCTCCGACCTAGTCGGATTCGCCCAGCTCCGAGACCTGTCAGACCTGATCCTCGAAGCCTGCGAGTAAGTCAGCTTCAGTGCCTGGATAGTCAGGAGCAATGGGCTAGCCGGCCAAGCTGAACTTCCCCGCCGCAGCCAAGGCGATTTCGGCAATCCTGCGATGATGTTCTGCCACGGCATAGCTCAGGCCGACGCCGCCAGCCGGTCGATGGCAGCCAGCTCGGGGAATCGCGATGCCCACATGTGCCGGACCGCCGGTGGCAGCCACAAGTATGACCACAAGCGCCGGAGGGCGGCCGCGTTCAGGTAGGCGTTCAAATCGTCCGGGCTGGTGGCCTCGATAATGACGGTGCGGTAGAGGTCCACAACGCGCCCAGGGACATCCAGCTCATAAACGACGCTGCCCGACCACGCCAGATGACGCGGCAGGCGAATCTCGCCGGCGACGGGGCCGGTCAGAAGGTCCAGGCTCCGAGGCAGGACATAGGGCTTCGCGTAGCGGCGCAGGCCGGGCAGCTCCGGATTGCTCATGCGTCCAGACTGTCACATCAGCTCCGGGGATATCTCATGCCGCTGGCTCTGCTGCTAGGTCAATATGAGTAGGTTTCGACGCTGACCGGGGCACTCACCCGTCGCGATGGGTAGCGCACCTTGGCGTCGCCAATATGAGTAGCAAAGCCCCTCAAAATAAGTATCTGTATCCCTTACACAGCCAGCGCGACTGATCTACCGTTATCCCCACCGCAATCCGGGATGTCCCGGGACACGTACAGGAAGGTGCCCTCTGATGAGGATCACTGGTAGGTTCAGCGCAGTCCTTGCCGCGCTGCCGGCCGTGCTGGCTGCGCTGCTCATCGCAGGACCGGCCACGACGGCCGAGGCCTCCGGGCCAGCGTGGACTTCGCCGCAGCCGATGGACTCGAGCGCAGCGCCTACATCGGTCTCGTGCACAAGCTCAAGTTTCTGCATGGCTGTGGACTCGGACGGCAACGCCTTTACCTTTAACGGGACATCGTGGGCTTCTGCGACGTTCTCGCCGCCGTCAGGGGTGGACCTGACAAGCGTCTACTGCCCGTCTTCCTCGCTGTGCGTCGCTGTGGACAATGCGGGGGATGCACTGGCCTGGAATTCAGGCTCCGGATGGGCGAAGTACCCGACTGCAAGCGTGGCGTTTGAATCGGTCTCGTGCAGCTCAACCTCCTTCTGCATAGCTGTCGACGAGGATGGCACGGCCTATTCGTGGTCGGGACCACCATCAACCTCGTGGAATCCCGTCTCTTCCCCGAGCGATCTATCCGCGACCTGGTCGGTGTCATGCGGTGCGGCATTCTGCTGGGCAGTTGATCAGTACGGCGCAGCGTACGAATATTCACCTAGCATCACCATGCCTCCGGTATTCAGCTTGGGAGACGACCTCGACGAGGTCGGCGCGGTGTCGTGTAATCAGTCGAATACGTGCATAGTGGTAGACAACGACTCCGGCGGTCCTTACTACGCTTCCTACGATGGGACCACGTGGACGTCGTTTGGCAGTCTGAGCGCGTCTTCGATCGGCTTGCTGACGTCAATCTCCTGTCCGTCGACCGACTTCTGCGTGGCCGGCGGCACAGCTACCAACGATGCCGGAATGGTCGTCACATTTGACGGCGCTACCTGGGGTTCACCACTAACCCCCGATCTCAGCGGCGACAAGGAGTTGGTCTCCTGTCCGTCGGCGAATTTCTGCGCCGCGGTCGACAA
>JASHXW010000166.1 GCA_030043395.1 Streptosporangiaceae bacterium | reverse complement strand
ACGTTCAGCAACCGGGCCGCGCGGGTGCGCGACATCGGCGTGGTCCAGGCCATGTACGGGTCGTCACTGTTCGTCGCCCTGACGTTGCTGGCAAGTCTGGCTACGGCCGTCGTCTACGGTCTTGGCGGAGTGCTGGTCATCGACAACCTGTTCAAGATCGGGACGCTCGTGGCACTCGCGGCGCTGATCAGCCGGCTGTACGGGCCGATCACGTCGCTGTCCAATGTCCAGGTGGACGTGATGACCGCCCTGGTCAGCTTCGACCGCGTCTTCGAGGTGCTCGACTTGCAGCCGCTGATCAAGGACGCGCCTGACGCGGTGCCGCTGCGCACCGGGCCGCTGGCCCCCGCGGTCAGCTTTGATCATGTCTCGTTCCGGTACCCCACGGCCACGGAAGTCTCCCTCGCCTCGCTCGAGTCGATCGCGCTGCCGGTCCCGGAACGGACGGACGCGAACGCCGAGGTGCTGCGCGATGTCACGTTCACCGCGCCGTCGGGACAGCTCACCGCGCTGGTCGGACCGTCCGGGGCGGGCAAGACGACGATCACGCACCTGGTCGCCCGGCTGTACGACCCGCAGTCCGGCACGGTCAGCATCGGCGGCACCGACATCAGGGGCGTCACCCAGGACTCGCTGCACGACGTTGTCGGAGTGGTGACGCAGGACGCTCACATGTTCCACGACACGATCAGGGCCAACTTGCGTTACGCCAAGCCGGACGCGACCGACGACGAGCTCGAGCAGGCATGCAAGGCCGCTCAGATCTGGCCGCTCGTCGCATCCCTGCCAGACGGCCTGGACACCGTGGTCGGCGATCGCGGCTACCGGCTGTCCGGTGGCGAGAAGCAGCGGATCGCGCTGGCCAGGCTGCTGCTGAAGGCTCCGTCGGTCGTCGTGCTCGACGAGGCGACCGCGCATCTGGACTCTGAGTCCGAGGCCGCTGTCCAGCGGGCCCTGAAGACCGCCCTGGCCGGCCGGACCTCGATCGTGATCGCGCACCGGCTGTCGACCATCATCCAGGCCGACCAGATCCTCGTCATCGACGACGGCCAGGTCGCGGAACGCGGCACGCACGAGGAGCTCCTCGCCGCCGGTGGCCTGTACACCGAGCTCTACCACACGCAGTTCGCCAGCCAGGAGGCGAACACGACGGCGCAGGCGGTAGCCCGCGCTTGATCGCCGTCAGATCCGCCTGCGGCGGCCTCGTTCCATGCCGGTCATGCGCAGGAGTATCAGCAGGATGATGGCCCCGAGTATCGAGCCGAGTATGCCGGCCGGATGAAACTTGTGCGTCTCCAGGTGGCCGTACTCGATCAGGTTCCAGAGGAACCCTCCGAGGAACGAGCCTGCGACGCCGAGCACGATGGTGCCGAGGCACCCCATCGGGTCGCGTCCTGGCACCAGGAAGCGCGCGAGAGCCCCGGCGATCAGCCCGACGATGATCAGCACGATGACAAAGGTCAGCATGCTGTGCAAGCTACCTCGCTAGCGGCGGAACATTCATCTGCCGGATACAAAGCTGGCCGGCCTCCCCGGCTGGACGGCTTCCCGAGCCGCTCAGCCTCCCGGGCCGATCACCACGGGAAGGTCGTACACGCGGCGCACGCTGCTGGCAAGCCGGCTGACGTCGGTGCCGTAGACGTGCAGCGAGATCGCGACCTGCTCGCCGTGGTTGCGGACCAGGTGTATGTCGCCGGGCGGCGCCAGGGCGCTCACGTCGCCGGTCCTGTTGGCCGCTGACCCGCTCTCCTCCAGCCAGCCGTCGTCGCGGAGCACGTACCTCTGCTCGTGCTCGGTGCCCTGGATGACCCCGAACACGCACCATGTCACGTGGTCGTGCACCGGAGTGGCCTGGCCAGGGCGCCACACGAGGGCCACGATCGAGAACGAGCCGTCGGGCTCGGCGTGCAGCAGGTGACACTGGTAGTGATCGGGGTCACCGTAGCGCTGCGAGGCCGAGAGGATTTCCGGGGTAGGCAGGTGCAGCCGGAGCTCGTCGGCGACTAGCTCCGCTGTTTCCGCCCAGTCCGCGCCCGCACGCGTCACGTCGCGCACGGCGCTGATCAGATCATCAAGAGTCCTGGTTGCCCAGCCGGAGCGTTGTTGCCTACTTTTCATATCGAGATAATATAGATCAGCTTCCTGGCGGGCAAGGCGAACGCGCGGGAAGGCTGGGACGGGCTGGCGCCCGGCGCGCCCCGCGCAGTGCCACACTTGATCCCAGCCATGCCACCACGCCCTTACATCCTGATCGTCAACGGACGCAAGGTCCATCAGCCGGTCTTCGTGATCGGCGGCCCGCACTCGGGGATCGACCTGCTCGCCCGAGCACTCAAGCGCACTCCCGGGTTTCACGTCACGATCGGCCAGCCAAGCGTGCTCAGCGTCGTGATCGCGTTCGCCCGGACTCCGTCCATCCAGGAGGGTCGCGACGAGGCCGCAGCGACGGTCCTGCGGGATGCTTTCGCCCAGGCCTGGCAGGTCTCCCCGCATGCCTGCATGACATGCAGCCTGGAATGCCAGCAGGCGACCGGCAGGTCCGCAGCCGGCACCTGCGTCGACGAGCGGGGGATCACCAGGTACGGCGACGCCAGCCCGGCACTGATCTACTGCGCCGAGGCGCTGGTCGACGCATTTCCGGACGCCCGCCTGGTGCAGATCATCAGGGACGGCCGCGCGGTGGCCGCGGCCATGCTCTCTGATCCGGCCGAGCTTGCCTGGTTCCGGCGCGGCGTGGCCAACATCGAGAGCGAGTTCCCCAACCCGTTCCTGGGGATCGAGACCGAGGATGACCGTGCGACCTGGCCGAAGCTGTCCCCGGCCGGCAGGTGCGCCATGCGGTGGCGCGGCTCGGTGCACAAGATGGCACGGCTGCGCAACACCCTGGGTTCTGAGCAGCTGACCACATTCCGGTACGAGCAGGTGATCGCCGACCCCAACGCATCGGTGAGCGCCCTGTCTGACTTCATCGACGCCAAGGTGGCGCGGATCGAGGTGCCCCCGCAGCAGAAGGAGCCCGACAGCTGGCGGCGGCTGCTGAGCCCCGCGCAGCTCGCCGAGATCGAGAAGGTGGCCGGCCAGCAGCTGCGCCGGGTTGGCTACGCCGACTAGCCGAACCTGCGCCGTGACCTGCGCAGCTCATGGTCCTCCAGGTTCAGCGCAGCGAGGATGAGCGGCACGTGGCTGAACGCCTGGGGCGTGTTGCCGACCTGGCGGCCGTAGCGGGTGTCGTACTCCTCGCTCAGCAGCCCCACGTCGCTGCGCAACGCCAGCAGCCGGCCGAACAGGGCGAGGGACTCCTGCTCCTCGCCAATCGCCTCCAGCGCGTTGACCAGCCAGAAGCTGCACGCCAGGAAGGCGCCCTCGCCACCGGGCAGGCCGTCGACCGAGGTGCCGCCCGGTGTCCCGGCGCCCGAGGCGACGCGCTGGCTCACTCCTGGCAGGCCGTAGCGCATGACGAGGCCGTCGTTAGTCAGCTCGCGCTTGATGGTGTGAACGGTAGACACGATGCGGGGGTCATCGGGGGGCAGGAAGCCCACCTCGATCATCATCAGCACTGCGGCGTCCAGCTCCTTGCTGCCGTAGTACTGGGTGAACGAGCCAAGGCCGGAGTCATAGCCCTTTTCACAGACCTGGGCATGCACCGCGTCCCTGGCCGCCTTCCAGCGGCGCAACGTGGCATCAGAGGTGGGGACCAGGCCCGACTCGGCCATCGCGATCCGCCGGTCGAAGGCCACCCAGGCCATGACCTTGGAGTGCACGAAGTGCCGTGGGACCCCCCGCACTTCCCAGATGCCCTCGTCCGGCTCGGTCCAGTGCTGTTCGACGTAGCCGAGCAGCTTGTCGAGCAGGCTGGCCGCGTGCCTGTCGAAGGCGAGTCCTGCCTGCCTGGCGAGCATGAACGTGTCGATGATCTCGCCGTAGACGTCGAGCTGTACCTGCTGGACGGCGGCGTTGCCGATCCGGACGGGCGCCGAGCCCTCGTAGCCCGCCAGCCAGCTGGCCTCCCACTCGGTCAGCCGCCGCTCGCCGGCCACGCCGTACATGATCTGGACGTCCGCCGGAGTACCTGCGACCGCGCGGCCGAGCCAGCCGCGCCATGCGTCCGCCTCCTCTATGTAGCCAGTCCGCAGCAGCGCCTCGAGCACCAGCGTGGCGTCCCTGAGCCAGCAGTACCGGTAGTCCCAGTTGCGGACGCCGCCGATGTCCTCTGGCAGCGATGCCGTCGGTGCCGCCACGATGCCGCCCGTTGGCTCGTACGTCAGAGCCTTGATGGTGATCAGCGAGCGCACCACCGCGTCCCGGTACTTGCCGTGATAGCTGCATTGCCCGACCCACTTGGCCCAGAATTGCCTGGTCTCGGTGAGCGTGACCTCGGGGTCGCAGGCCGGCGGCGGGTCGGTCAGATGCGATTCCTGCCAGGTCAACTCAAACGGAACGCGGTCTCCGGCTCGGACGACGAAACTGGCCCGGCTTGTCATGTCCTGCCCGACCAGCTTGATCGGGGTCCTGATCCAGGCCGCGTTGGGCCCGGCGATGGCGCAGTTGGCGTGGCCGATCCTGCGCATCCACGGAACCTCGTGCCCGTAGCCGAACCGCAGGCTCAGCAAGCACTCCATCTCCACCGCGCCGTCCACGCCCTCGACGATCCGCACCAGGGAAGGACTGCCCTCGCCACGCCGGGGCATGAAGTCGATCACGCGGACAGTGCCCCCCGCCGTCTGCCACGTGGTGGTCAGGATCAGCGTGTCCTTCTCGTAGCTGCGCGTGACGTTGACGCCCCTGGTCGGCGGGCCCGACGCCGCCGTCGGGCTCAGCAGCCAGAACCCGTTGGACCGGTCGCCGAGTAGCGAGGCGAATACCGCATCGGAGTCGAACCTGGGCAGGCACAGCCAGTCCACTGAGCCCTGGCGGCTGACCAGCGCGGCCGTCTGCATGTCGCCGATCAGCGCGTAGTCCTCGATCAGGGCCGGATGCCGCCAAGCCGCCTCGCTCATCTCGCCTCCAGTTAGCCCGCCGCCGCACCCGCCGCCCTGCGATCGCCTGCGGGCCATCCTGCTACCGTCCGTCGTCGACGTCACTATGCCACCCCGGTCCGCGGCCCCGGGTGTCCATCGCGCCGGCTCCACAGCCCTATGCTGGGTGCGTGCCGAGCCCAGCTACCCGCGTCCGTCGTGTTGCATGCGCGGCGCTTGCCGTGGCGGCCATCGCGGGACTTGGTGGCTGCGCCCAGATGGACAAGGCACTCAGCCAGCAGTGGCTGGACGTCGCGTTCAACCCGAACACGACAGTCGCCACTGCGAGGCATGTGGCGCAGGCATGCTCGCATCTTCCGCAAGTTCACCTGGAGTCCGTGACGCCCGACGGCGCGGACCGGCGGATGGTCGACTCAGTCCGCTATAACGTGACGAACGCCAGCGACGCGGACATGGCCAGGCTGCAGGAGTGCCTGCAGAGGTATCCGTCCGTGGCCAACTTCACCCTGGACGATCCCGGCAGCTACTGACCTCGCACGTGCTGACCACGCGCGGTCCTGCATAACACCTTACCGACAATCGGAATTCTAAATTTTTGTTTAACTCGATTTTTCCAGTAGACATATATCTCTAGTTTGTAAGGTGACAACCACGGGAGGATTTGATGAAGAGAGCGATAATCGCGGTCGGCGTCGCCGCCGCGACGGCTCTGGCAGCGGGGTGCAGCTCGTCGGGGGGGACAACCGACTCCAAGGGCGCGGGGAGCCCGGTGGTGCTGCGCCTGGGATACCTGACCAACATCACGCATGCACCCGCGCTGATCGGGCTGGAGAAGGGCTTCTTCGCCAAGGAACTTGGCAAGAACGTGACGCTGAAGCCGGTGCCCTTCGCTACCGGCACGCTGGAGGCCACCGCCCTCCTGGCCGGGCAGCTTGACGCCGCCTACGTCGGCCCGAACCCGACGATCAAGGCATGGCAGACTTCCGGCGGCAAGCTGATCAAGGTCATCTCGGGGGCGGCGTCTGGCGGAGCCGGGCTGGTCGTGAAGAAGAGCATCACGACGCCCGCCCAGCTCAAGGGCCAGAAGCTCGCCACGCCGTCGCTTGGCAACACGCAGGACGTGGCGCTGCGCTACTGGCTCAAGCAGCACAGCCTGACGTCGACGCCGACTGGCGGCGGTGACGTGCCGATCACCCCCATCACGCCCAACTCCGATGCCGTGCTGGCGTTCAAGTCCGGTCAGATCGCTGGCGGGTGGGAACCAGCTCCCTACGACATCGAGATGGTCCAGGACGGCGGCCACTTCCTGGTCAACGAGGCAACCTTGTGGCCGAAGGGCCAGTTCGTCACCACCAACCTGGTCGTGACGCAGAAGTTCCTCGCCGCGCACCCATCGGCTGTCACCGGACTGCTGAAGGGCCAGATCGAGGCGAACAACTACATCCACAGTGATCCGGCTGGCGCCATGGCTGCGGCAAACACCGAGCTGACCAAGCAGCTAGGCAAGGGCCTTCCGTCGAGCGTGCTCAAGGCGTCGTTCCAGCAGGTCACCTTCACCAACGACCCGATCGCGTCGTCGCTGGCGACCGATGCTCAGCACGCGGTCAGCGTCGGGCTGCTGAGCCCGGTGAAGAACATCAGCTCCTTGTATGACCTCGGCCCGCTCAATGCCTTGCTCAAGGCAGATGGCCAGCCGCAGGTGAGTTCGTGAGCCTGATGCAGCGGCACGGCACGCCCCCGGAGAGTGCTCCGGGGGCGTTCGCCGTGGCTGACGGCGTTTCCCCGGCGTCAGGGGGAGGGGCAGGAGCGGCCGACGCCGCGGTTCAGCTCACCGAGGTCTCGAAGGTATACGGCCGTGGCGCCGACGCCGTCCTGGCCGTCGACCGGCTCTCGCTGACGGTCGGGCAAGGAGAGTTCGTCTGCATCATCGGCGCGTCCGGCTGCGGCAAGTCGACTTTGCTCTCGATGGTGGCAGGCCTGGACACGCCGACGGCCGGAGTGGTCGACACCGGCCAGCGGCGCGTGGCAATCATGTTCCAGGAGCCGGCGCTGTTCCCGTGGCTGACCGCGCAGAAGAACGTGGAGCTCGCGCTGCGGGCTCGCAAGATCCCCGCCGCGGAGTGCCGGCGCCGAGCGAGCGAGCTACTTGACACCGTGCACCTGAACGGGTTCGGCGGCAAGCGGCCGCACGAGCTGTCCGGCGGCATGCGGCAGCGGGTCGCGCTGGCCCGCGCGCTTGCCCAGGAAGCGGATGTCCTGCTGATGGACGAGCCCTTCGGCGCGCTTGACGCGATGACTCGCGACCTGCTGCACGAGGAGATCGAGCGGATCACCGCCGAGCACGGCCTGACTGTGCTGTTCGTCACGCACAACGTGAGGGAGGCTGTGCGGCTCGGCGACCGGGTGGTCGTGCTGAGCAGCAGGCCAGGCCGCGTGATCGAGGAGTACGAGGTGCCAAGGACCGGCCCGCGGCGCATTGACTCCGTCCCGGTTGCTGAGCTGGCCGGAAAGGTCACCGACCGGCTGCGAGAGGAGATGAGGCGCCATGACCGCTAGCACGACCGGCCGGGCGACGTCCTCGGAGATTGCCGGACTCGACAACCTCGAGCTCGGCGACGCTAGGTCCGGCGCGAACCCGCGTCGGATCGCCAGGCTGTCCTGGGCGGCGGTCTGGCCCAAGCTGCTCGCAATCGCCATCGTGCTCGCGGCCTGGCAGCTGTTCTACCTCAGCAACTACCACGGCGACTCTGCTGATCACCTGGTCCAGGGCCCGGCCGCCGGCCTGCCGAACCTCTGGGACCAGCTCCATACCGGCCTGCTCTGGCAGGCGATCGCGACGACCCTGGAAACTGCCGTCATCGGTTACCTGCTGGCCATGCTGATCGGGTCAGTGATAGGCGCCGTGGTGTCCCGGATCCCGCCGCTGCGCGCGGCAACCGGATCGATCATCAGCGCGCTGCAGACCATGCCGTCGATCGCCTGGTTCCCGTTCGCGATCATCTTGTTCGGGGACACCTTGCAGGCGATCATCTTCGTCATGCTGGTCGGCGCCGCGCCGTCGATCGCCAACGGCCTGATCACCGGGGTCGATTACACCCCGCCGCTGCTGCTGCGGGCGGGCCGCACGATGGGCTTGCGCGGGCTCGCGCTGTACCGGTACCTGATACTCCCGGCCTCGCTGCCCGCGTACGTGGCCGGCCTGAAGCAGGGATGGGCGTTCTCCTGGCGCAGCCTGATGGCAGGTGAGCTGCTCGTCCTCGTCATCGGGCACCCGTCGCTCGGCGTGCTGCTGAACACCGCGCAGCAAAGCCAGGACCTGACCAGCGCGATCTCGATCATGATCGTCATCCTCGTGATCGGCATCGTGGTCGACATGGCATTCGGCAAGGCGGACCGGCTGGTCCGGCGGCGCCGCGGACTGCTCACCGAGTCAACCTGATCGCTGTCGTTCGCGCAGCACGCTTCGGCCGCAGTCGCGGGCTGCCCGGGCTCGTAAGATCGAAGACATGTCGGGCTTTGCTGGGGTCGTTCTGGCCGGCGGCCGGTCGTCGCGGATGGGGTCGCCCAAGGCTGCCCTGGAATGGCATGGCTCGACGCTGCTGCGCCGGACGGCCGGGATCCTCGCGCGCGTGGCAGACGGGCCGGTCATCGTCGTCCGGGCGGCAGGGCAGGATCTTCCTGCCCTGCCGTCGTCGGTCGACGTGGTCGACGATCCGCGTGAGGGCAAGGGCCCGCTGCAAGGCATCGCGGCCGGGCTCGTGGCCGTCGGCGACAGAGCCGACTTCGCGTTCGTGTGCTCCACCGACATGCCATTCCTGCATCCGGCGTTCGTGCGCCGCGTCCTGCGGCTGGTCGCCGGCCAGGACTCCGCGGGCGCGCCGGGCGCAGGCGACGACGGCGATCACAAGAACCTCGACGTCTGCCTGCCGATCGCGCGGGGCTACCCGCAGCCCCTGGCTGCGGGCTACCGGACGTCCCTGGCGCAGGCGGCCGAACGGCTCGTCGCGCAGGACCGGCTGCGCCCGGCCTTCCTTTTCGACGAGTGCGCGATGCTGCGCCTGGATGAGGCCGGGCTGCGAGCCGATCCGGTGCTCGCGGCACTCGACCCGGACCTGGACTCGGTGCTGAACGTCAACGAGCCCGCCGACTACAAGGCGGCCAGGGACCGGCCGGCACCGCAGATCACCATCCTGCGGTTCGGCACGCTGGCGACCGGCCACCGCGGCCCCGAGGTCGTCGCCGCGGCTACCGTCGGGGAAGCCGCCGAGGCCGCCGGGATCACGCTGGACGGGCATGTCGTAGCCGCGCTCAACGGCGACCAGATCACCAGGGACCAGCAGACGCCCCTGGTCACCGGCGACACTGTCCTGTTCCTTGCCGCGGACGCCGGGGGCTGACGCGATGAGAGCTGACGCCACGAGAGCTGAGGCCACGAGAGCTGACGCCACGAGAGCTGACGCGACGACGGCAGACGCAACCCAGGCTGATGC
>JASHXW010000018.1 GCA_030043395.1 Streptosporangiaceae bacterium | reverse complement strand
CGCAGCTGGGCCGGCAGCTCACGGAGCGTGCTCGCCGGATAGTCGTCGAGCGCGCCGCCTGCCGCCAGCAGCGTCAGGATGCGCTCGGTTGTCAGCGTGGGAATTCCTCGCTCGGTTGCCGCGGCTATCACCTGGCCGCGATCCCGGCTGCCGTCCAGTAATCCGACGATGAACGCGGCCCGGCCCATTCCGGAAAGGGCGATCGCCCTTCGCGGGTCGATTCCGATCTGCAGCGTGTCGGGATCACGCCAGACGGGCAGGAGTCCCGACTTCAGTGCTGGTTTCATGGCCGCCAGCCTGCCAGCCGGGTCCGACATTCAGCGTGTGGGCGCGGTGACCCTGGGCTTGGCCGGCCGGACCCGCTCGCCAGGGCACACCGCGACGGACATCTGTGGAAAGCCTGTGAATTTCCCGCTACAAAGGCATGCAGGAAAACCCCTGACCTGCAGTTCTTAGCGCACAGGCTGTGGAAGCCGCAAGACTGGCTGTGCACAGCGCGGCCGGGATGCAGAGCATGGCCGGAACGCGCCTCATGGCCGGGACGCGCTATCTGAACTGGCCAGCCTTCAGGACCCGGCCCCAGGCTCCGGACCAGGGTCCGCCTCGGCATCCGGCCCGGGCTTGTCGGCCTCGCCCGGGTCGCCCGTTCCGTCCTCCGGCTTGGTGAAGTCGGAGATGTCGAGCTCCGGGCGACCGCGAACGAAGCCCTCGGGGTCATCGAGATCTTCGGCCGTTGGCAGCAGGTCGGGATGCGCCCAGATCTCGTCCCTGGCGCTCACGCCGCGCGCGTCGGTCAGGGTGCGCCACATCGTCGCGGCCTCGCGCAGCCGGCGCGGCCTGAGCTGCAGGCCGACGAGGGTGGCGAAGGTCCGCTCCGCGGGACCGCCGGTTGCCCTCCGCCGCCTGATTGCCTCGGCCAGCGCGTCGGCCTGAGGCAGCCGGTTGTGGGCCGCGTCGGCCACGACCGTTGCTACCCAGCCTTCGACCAGGGCCAGCATCGTTTCCAGTCTCGCGAGTGCCGCCTTCTGCTCTTCGGTGTCCTCGGGGTGGAACAGCGCTGCCCCCGACAATGCCTCGTTGAGTGCCTCAGGGTTTGACGGGTCGATCTGCGGCATCGCGTCGCGCAGCGCGTTCGCGTCGATGTTGATGCCCCTGGCGTAGTCCTCGACCGCGCCGAGCAGCCGGGCTCGCAACCAGGGCACATGGCTGAACAGGCGGTGATGTGCCGCCTCGCGCAGCGCGACGAACAGCCGTACCTCGTCCTCGCTGACCGACAGCCCTTCGCCGAAGGCGGTGACGCCGGCTGGCAGCAGCGCGGCAGTACCCTCCGGGCCAATAGGCAGGCCGATGTCGCTTGAGCTGATGATCTCCTCGGCCAGCGCGCCCACGGCCGCCCCAGCCTGGCCGCCGACCATCATTCCGCCGATCCGGCGCATCATCTCGCCAAGCCCGCCGAAACCGCCGAGCCCGCCGACAGCGCCCAGGCCGCCCGCGCCGCCGCCGAGCGCTCCCATGGCCGAGCGCAGCTCGGGCGGCAGTTCGTTGAGGTCGTCCTCGCTGACCGACAGCAGGTTGCCCATCGTGTCGACGGCCCGCTCGGCGATCGGCTCGCAAAGCGTCTTCCAGACCGGCATCGTGGCTTCCACCCACTCCGAGCGGCTCCACGCCTGGATCGAGCGGATGCCGCTGGGCAATGCCGTCGCATCCTCAAGCCACAAGTCAGCCAGCCTGACGGCCTCGGTAACCGCGGCCCGCTGGTTGTCGAAGACGCTCGGGTCGCCCTTGGCGACGACAGCCTGCCTCGCGGTGTTCTTGGCGAGGTCCCAGTTCACGGGACCACCCTGGTAGGCCATCAGGTCGGCGAACTGCCGCAGCGCCTCGGCGAACTGCTGCGGGTCGCCAAACGGCCCGCCAGCCAGCGGCCCGCCGGCGCCCGCGTCGCCGCCTCCTCCGCCGCCACCACCTGAGCCTCCTTCGCCCGGCGGCCGTTCGGGCTCGTCACCCGGCTGTTGCGGAAGGCCGAAGCCGAAGGGAGGCTCACTCATCGCCGTAGCCTCTCAGGCAGGATGGAAGTATCACATTCGCCAAGCTATCCCAGGAGCGCTTCGCGGTGAGCGACCGAGTTGCCAAGGTTCGCCAAGGGCGGAGCGACGCCGGCAGGGGTAAGCGGGCCACGCAAAGCCCCAATGGCGCTGGGCCGGACCAGGCCAGCGAGCCGGGCGGCGAAAGCCTGCGGCTAGCTCCGGAAAGCCACAGGACCGGCCCTGTCGTCGCCGTGACAGGGGCCGCGCACGACCTGGGACTGACGCTGACAGCCCGGCTCGCCCAGTCGCAGCGCTTCAGCAGGGTGGTGGCAATCGACGATCACCGCGGCGACCTGACCGGGGTGGTCTGGCGTGTGGTCGACATCAGGGATCCGGTTCTCGCTCGCCGCCTGTCCGGCATCGACGTCATCGTCCACACCGACCTTGACCTGGCAGCCGACTCAGATGCCAGGGCCCGCCGCGCCTACAACGTCCGCGGCGCGCAGACCGTGCTGACCGCGGCGGCGGCCGGAGGGGTCGGCCGGGTTGTGCTCGTGACCAGCGCGATGGTGTACGGCGCCCGGCCGGACAACCCCGTGCCGCTGCCGGAGACCGCACCGCTCAACGCCGACCCGGACGGCAGCGTCGTCGGCGACTTCATGGAGATCGAGCAGCTGGCCGAGCGGTCGCCACGCGCCAACCCTGGCATGGGGATCACGGTGGTGCGTCCCGCGGCGCTGGTGGGCGAGGGCATCGACACGTTGATCACCAGGCACTTCGAGGCGCCCAGGCTGCTGGCGGTCAAAGGATGCGCGCCGCGGTGGCAGTTCTGCCACGTCGCTGACCTGATGTCGGCGATCGAGCTCGCAGCAGCCGGGGTGGTTACCGGCCCCCTAGCCGTTGGCTCGGACGGCTGGCTGGAGCAAGACCAGGTCGAGGAGCTGTCCGGGCTGCGGCGGATCGAGCTTCCCGCTGGCGTGACGTTCGCCACAGCGCAGCGGCTGCACCGGGCCGGCATCACGCCAGCGCCGGTGGCTGACCTGCACTACGTCGTCTACCCGTGGGTGGTGGAGTGCCGGGCGTTGCACGAAGCCGGCTGGCGCCCGGCGATGAGCAACGCGGAGGCGCTAGAGGTGCTGCTCAGCGAACGGGCCGGGCACCATGCGGTGGCCGGGCGCAGGCTGGCAAGGAAGGACGCCACGATCACCGCGGCAGCGGGCACGGCCGCGGTTATAGGAACTGCCGCAATCGTGCATCAGGTACGCAAGCGCCGTCGTGACACGTGAGTACGGCGATATAGCGTTACCGGGTGGATGTCATCAGGCTCGCCGAGCTGCGCGATACCCCGCTCTCGGTCGACGAGGTGCACGCGGCGGTCATGGATCCCGCAGCTGGCGGGATCGCGCTGTTCACCGGCACCGTCCGTGACCACGATCACGGCCGGGACGTGACAGCGTTGTCGTACTCAGCGCATCCCTCGGCCGCCGATGAGCTGCGCAAGGTGGCCGAGCGGATCGCCGGGAAGTTCGACGTGCACGCCATCGCTGCCGTGCACCGCGTCGGTGACCTGCAGGTCGGAGACCTCGCCGTGGTGGTCGCCGTGTCAAGCAGCCACCGGGCGCAGGCCCTGGAGGCGTGCCGGACCCTGATCGACGAGGTGAAGGCGACGGTCCCGATCTGGAAGCACCAGCGATTCGCCGGCGGCGACAGCGAATGGGTCAACAGCGCGTAACCTTGCCCGCATGTCACGTCGTGCGGTTACGCTCCTGATCGCAGGGATCGGAGTTGTCGCGTCGCTGGTCGTCGCGCTGCTGGTGCCAGTGCCCTACGTAGCGTTGCTTCCTGGCCCCACGTACAACACTCTCGGTCCGCTCGACGGCAAGCCGGTCATCCAGATCACCGGTCATCACACCTACCCCACGACAGGCCACCTGAACATGGTCACGGTGTCCTACATCGGCGGCCCGGGAGCGAGCCCGCCGTTCAACATCTTCGCCGCGATCCAGGCGTGGCTCAGCCCGCACGAGGCTGTCGTGCCGCAGGAGGAGCTCTTCCCGCCCGGCCAGACGCAGGCGCAGGTCGTCAAGCAGGACTCCGAGGAGATGGCGAACTCGCAGCAGACCGCCCAGGCCGCGGCGTTCTGCCAGCTCGGCATCAAGTTCACGATCCTCGACACGGTGCAGAGCACGATCAGCGGCATGCCGGCAGCCGGGAAGCTGCACCCCGGCGACGTGATCAAGGCGGTCAACGGGACGCCGGTGGGCTGCCACGCCGACGCGGCCAGCATGATCCACGCGGTCCCCGCTGGCCACAAGGTCACCCTTGCGATTTCTCGCAAGGGCCATATTCAGAATATTTCCCTCACGACTGTCAGCTCCCAGGGCCAGACGGCTATCGGGGTCAATGTGCTCGAGTCGTTCAGGTTCCCGTTCACCGTGAAGATCAACATCGGCGACATCGGGGGCCCGAGCGCGGGCATGATGTTCGCGCTGGGGATCATCGACAAGATCACGCCGGCCAACCTCAGCGGCGGCAAGTTCATCGCGGGAACAGGCGAGATCACGATCGGCGGTGCCGTGCAGCCGATCGGCGGGATACAGCAGAAGATGGCGGGGGCACGAGCGGCCGGCGCGACGATCTTCCTGACCCCCGCGGCCAACTGCTCAGATACCGTCGGCGCGGTGCCCCACGGGATGCGGCTGGTGAAGGTCAGCTCGCTCAGTGGCGCGATCGCCGCCCTGCGGGCGCTGAAGCAAGGTAAGCCCGTCCCTGGCTGCTAGCCGCTTCACGAGGGCGCCTGCGATTCGGGCCTGATCCGAAGCAGGCCCGCTCCCGGGAGCAGTTGACCGGGGATACGGACAGGAACTTCGGCGGATACCGGTAAGTTGCCGTCAAGGAAGTACCCGTTCGTTGTTCCACGGCCGCAGACCCCGCATAAAGCCGCCGAGTGGCTCAGGCCGATGAAGGGAAGATCCGTGACCTTCAGAGTTCCCGGCCCGCACAACCCGCCCGGGACCCGGCCGATCGTGCTGCCGCGCTGGCCGAGGTTCGTGGTCCCGGCGGTCATCGTCCTGGTCGCGCTCGCCATCGTGATCTCGGTGATCGCGGGGATCTGGACCGACTACCTGTGGTTCGGCTCAGTGGGCCAGACCGGGGTCTTCGCGACGACGTACAGCACGAAATGGCTGCTGTTCGTGGTCACCGCGAT
>JASHXW010000165.1 GCA_030043395.1 Streptosporangiaceae bacterium | reverse complement strand
GTGCGGCCATGACCTGCGGCGGCGCGCTCGCCGCCAGCCTGGCCGCGACCCGCTCGGCGACCCGCTCCGAGACCCGCTCAGCAACTCACTCAGCGGTCGCTGGCACCCCGAGCGCCGCGGTAGCCCCCGAGGCCGTAGCCTCCGACAGCTAGTCCCTGGCCGGCCTAGGGGCAACGGCTCGGCCGAGCCACAGCCCGGCAATCCCGAGCACGGCGCTCACCACGAGCGTGACGCCGACAGCGATGACCGCGTACGCCGGAAGCCCGGCCAGCGCGGCGATCGTCCTGGCCGTCGCGCCGACCGGCAGGCCGCGCAACGCCGGGATCCACAGCGCGAGGCCCCAGCCGCCAGCCGCCATCACGATCACGGCAGGGACACTCACCCGGAGCCGCCAGCCTCCCCAGCGCATCGCGATGCCGGTCGCGAGCCCGACCACGAAAGGCATGAACCACAGCCCGATCAAGGCGGCACCCGCGATGACCACCAGGCCACCGACGGCGGCCAGAACCCACCCCCAGACCGATCCCGAGTGCGACGGCGGAGCGAACGACACGCGGAACGCCCGCGGTGGCCCATCTCGCCGCATACCCTGCTGGGCCAGTCCGCCCAGCCGGTAAGAACCGCGCTTTCCCAGCCGGTCAACCTCCGAGCGGCTGACGATTCTGCTCACGGCCGCAGCTCCCATCGGATCGTGCCCGCGGCACTCGCGCCGGCCGCGGGGAGCGGCAGGTACTTGCCGTTCCACCAGTCGGCGATCAGGTTCTCGTACCACGGTGATGCCGGGTTCTCGCTCTGCCCGCCCGGATAGATCCCCTCAGCAACCGAGCCGGCTCCCCCGGCACCGTGTCCGGTCCACCGCACGATCATGCGCCAGCTCGGCCCGGCGGTGGCAACCGGTAGTCCGTCGGCTGCGTCCACGGTCCACAGGTCACCGCCGGACGGGCGCGGTCCGTAACCGAGCGCCCGAGCCCCAGTCAGTGACGGGAACTTCCTGCTGTGCAACTTGCCCCAGGCCCACTTCGATGGTGAGCCGCCAAGCCGGGCCTGCAAGTGCGCCACAGCGGCCGCGAATGCGGAGCGCATCACGTCCTGCGCAGTCCGCACCCGGCTGCCCGGCGGGGTGAACGCAGGGTTCACCGGATCGGTCAGCGTCCAGTGCTCGAGTACCTGCACCAGGCTGAACTGGTTCACCGACACGGCGAGGCCACCTGAGTCCAGGTGCACCGGCACCTTCTGCGCCTGCCACCACGGCTTGAACGTCGCGGCGAGGTAGTCGGTCCAGAACGTCCACCAGACCGCCGCAGCGGAGGAGCCTGGGTCCATCGAGTCGTTCCAGTGCCGAAGAAGCTGCACCGCCTCGTGCTGCACGGCGCTGAGATGCGTCCCCCGCAGCGCCCGGAGCAGCGCGGGAACGATCCGGACGGCGAGCTCGTCGGTCAGGCTGGTCTGCAGAGCGGCGAAGCTCGACAGCGTCATCGAGGACCGGGCGTCCAGGAACTGGTACTCCCGGTCCGCTCGGTAGCTAGGGTCGAAGAAGTTCGCCGTGGTGCCGATGTAGTAGGGATACGAGCCGGTGACCGGCCGCTGGTTCGCCGTGGCGATGACGTGCCCTGGCGGGTCGTAGCTCTGCGGTACCGCGGCGTACGGTATGACCCCGGCGACGTCGTCGGCACCCGTGCCCGGCATCGGCAGCCAGGGTGTCCCGTGTCTTACGACGGGGTAATAGCCGGCCGAGATGGCTCCGATGTTGCCCTTGTCGTCGGCGTAGACGAAGTTCTGGGCCGGCGCCCGCCAGTTCGCCAGCGCCGCGCGGAACTGGGCGAAGTCCGTAGCCGTGCTGATCGCGTAGAGCACCGCCAGGTCCGGGGACGGCACGTTGCCCATCCAGTCGACCGAGACTGTCTGGCCGTCCTTGGTCATGACCGGCCCATGCACGGTGAGGTCGACCGTGAGGCTCCGCGTCTTCCCGCCCCGAACAGGTATCGAGTACCGGATCTGCCGCATCCGCCGCCAGTGCCCGCGCCAGAAGTACTGGCCTGGCCGCGACGGGCTCGTCTTCTCGACGTAGAACAGGGTCGCCTGGTTCTGCGTGTCGGTGAGCGACCAGGCGATATGCCTGTTGTGCCCGAGCAGCACCCCGGGCAGTCCTGGCACGCTGACCCCGGTCACGTCGAACCCGGGCGCGGTCATGGCCACCTCGAACCACACCGACGGCAACGTCTGCGGCAGGTGCGGGTCGCCGGCCAGCATCGCCCGCCCGCCGAGGACCTTCGGCCCGTTCGCCGCCCATGCGTTGCTGTCCGGGTAACCGTGGATCTGCCCGCTCGGCAGCGCGTCGGTCTGGGCGAGCAGCGTTGCTACCGCCCGCTCCAGCGACCGTGACAAGACCGCGGAACCGCCTTTCCCAGAACTCGCCTCCTTTGCATAACGCAATTCCGCCCCGCTCATCGCCGCCCCAGGCGCCGGACTATCCCGGCCGGAGTCGCCAGATGCCGACGTCGTCATCGTGGCCGCGATCGGCGCGATGCCCTTGTAGCGGTATGGACCGGGGTCGTAGGGGCTCTGCTGGTTCACCGGCAGGATCGGGAACCACGACATGGTGCGCCGGACTCCCAGCGAGCGCTCGAGGAGCGCGTAGTCCAGCGGGGTCGTGGTGTAGTCGAGCTCCTGGGTTAGGTCGCCCTGGATGGCAAGGCTGTCCACCGGGGTCCAGTTGGCCGGGTACACGCGAGTCAGCGCGAAAACGGCCGGCCATTGCCCGCTGGAACGCACCTGGCTCAGGTAATCGTTCACGCCGCGCGCGTAGGCGATCAGGACGCGAGCCGCCGGGCTGTGCTTCGGCATTTCCGCCCACTCTTCCCGAGCAGTGCGCAGCAGGCCGAGCCGCAATTCGAACTCGTCCGACGGCACTGCCGAAGGACCCACGAGCTGAGCCAGCCTGCCTTCGGCCAGGCGGCGCTCGAGATCCATCTGGGTGAGCCGGAACCTGGCATGCACGTACCCGAGGGCGAGCGCCGCGTCGGCGGTACTCGACGCGTCGATCGTCGCGATGCCCTGCTTGGTGAACGAGACCGTCACGGGC
>JASHXW010000164.1 GCA_030043395.1 Streptosporangiaceae bacterium | reverse complement strand
CGGGACGGGCTAGGAACCGCTCGTGCCAGCTGTGGCCGTGGCGTACAAGGCGGCGATGTTGTTCAGGAACTCGGCCGAGTAAGACACGTTCGGGGTGTCGCCACCCTGCTGGTACCCGCCGATGGCACCGATGACGTCGCCGGTGCCGGTGGACTGGCTGACGTTGATCAGGAACGGCCCGCCACTCGTCCCGTCCGTGTAGCCATCGCAGTCGAAGACGAGCTGGTGCAGTCCCTGCTTGTGCAGCAAGGTCGCCTGGTTGGTGCACTCGACCGGCTTGGCCTTGCCGTCGGGATAACCGATGACCTGCACGCTCACGGGCAGCGCGGTGTTGGTCTGCAAGACCTCCGCGCCAGTGTGCTTCTCGACCTGCCGTCCGTCGCGGCCGACGACGAGGAACGCGAAATCGTCGTTCGGGTTCTGGTTCTTCTTCCACGCGCTGTCGGTGAAGTCAGACGTGACGGCCCACTGGCCGTAGGGGAACTGGCCGTCGTGATACCCGGGCGCGAAGGTCATGTCGTCCTCGCCGGGCGTGAAGACCTCCAGGCAGTGCGCTGCAGTGAGCACGAGGTCGCCCTGCGGGCTCTGCACGACCGAAGCGGTGCAGAAGTGGACGAGCTTCCCGCCGACCTTCACGAACAGCGCCCCGACCGCTGGCGTGCCGTCAAACGGAACTGCCGTCGGCGACGACAGCGGGCTGACCCGCCCGGCCGCCGGCGCAGCCTGCAAGCCGGCCAGGTGAATGGCCAGCGGGGCGGTAACGACCAGAGCCGAACCGCCGAGCACCGCAAGGCTTCGCCGCGCGCCGAACAACCTCGGGCGCCATCGCCTGACTCGGTCCATGCGACGTACCTCTTCCTGCCCGGGCTGTGAGATCAACGGACGGAAGAACACTATGCGGCGAATGTGTGAGCCGAAGCCGGTTTGCCGCTGCCAGCTGACGTCCAGCAAGAACTTGACCATTCGGCCGGACTGCGGCAGGAGGCCGCGCGTAATCAGGCTGCCGCGGCTGCGGCAGTACGCCGGGCCGCCAAGCGCCTGCGCGATCAGGGTCTGGCGCTGCAGGACGTCGGGCAGGCGCTCGGCGTGTCGTTCCAGCGAGCCAAGCAGCTCATAGACGAGGCCGACATGCTCGCCAGCTAAAAAGCAATGACGGACTGATCTGGAGCGTGAAAGCCTGCGCCCCAGATCAGCCGCTATGTACTGCTCAGCAGTCGAAGTACATCTCGAACTCGTGCGGGTGGGGGCGCAGCCTGATCGGGTCGATCTCATTGCTGCGCTTGAAGTCGATCCAGGTCTCGATCAGGTCAGGCGTGAACACGCCGCCTTCGAGCAGGAAGTCGTGGTCGGACTCCAAGCTGTCGAGGACCTTGTCCAGCGAGCCAGGCACCTTCGGGATCGCCAGGGCCTCGTCCGGCGGCAGCTCGTAGAGGTCCTTGTCGACCGGCTCGGGTGGCTCGACCTTGTTCTTGATGCCGTCCACCCCGGCCATCATCATGGCCGCGAAGGCGATGTACGGGTTGCTTGACGGGTCAGGGACCCGGAACTCCAGGCGCTTGGCCTTCGGGCTCGGCCCGGTAATCGGGATGCGGACGCATGCTGACCGGTTCCGCTGGCTGTAGACCAGGTTGACCGGCGCCTCGAAGCCAGGGACCAGCCGGTGGTAGGAGTTCACGGTCGGGTTCGTGAAGGCCAGCAGCGACGGCGCGTGCTTCAGCAGGCCGCCGATGTAGTAGCGGCCGAGGTCGGACAGGTTCGCGTAGCCGACCTCGTCGTAGAACAGCGGCTCGCCTTCCTTCCACAAGCTCTGGTGGCAGTGCATGCCTGAGCCGTTGTCGCCGAACAGTGGCTTGGGCATGAACGTGACTGTCTTGCCTGCTGCCCGCGCCACGCTCTTGACCACGTACTTGTACAACATCAGCTTGTCGGCCATATGCAGCAGGCTGTCGAACCTGATGTCGATCTCGGCCTGCCCCGCGGTGCCTACCTCGTGGTGCTGCATCTCGACCTCGATGCCGCACTCGATCAGCTTGGCCACCATCTCCGAGCGCAGGTCGGTGTAGTGGTCGGTGGGCGGGACGGGGAAGTAGCCGCCCTTGTAGCGCGGCTTGTAGGCCAGGTTGCCGCCGGCCTCGTCGCGGCCGGTGTTCCAGGCGCCCTCGACCGAGTCCAGGTGGTAGTAGCCCTCATGCGCGCCGGTCGCGAACCGGGCGGAGTCGAAGATGTAGAACTCCGCTTCAGGGCCGAAGTAGGCAGTGTCGGCGATGCCGCTGCCGCGCAGGAACTCCTCGGCCTTCCTGGCGATGTTCCGCGGGTCACGGGTGTACGCCTCGCCGGTGAGCGGGTCGTGCACGAAGAAGGTGAGATTGAGCGTCCGGTGCGTGCGGAACGGGTCGATCACGGCCGTCGTCGGATCGGCCATCAGCAGCATGTCGGACTCGTGGATCTCCTGGAAACCCCGGATCGACGAGCCGTCGAACATCAGCCCGTCGGAGAAGACCTTCTGGTCGAACGAGGCAGCCGGCACCGTGAAGTGCTGCATCGTTCCTGGCAGGTCGCAGAACCTGACATCGACGAACTGGACGTTCGTGTCGGCGATGTAATTGAGTACCTCTTCGCCGCTTGTGAACATGGACTCTCCCTCGCTCGCTCACGTGCCCTGTATTGCCGTCCCGACCGACCGGCTCGCGACCGCCGGGTCATGGCACGCTGCGGAACATCGCCCGCCCGGGCGGTCTGCACGACGCTAGCCTCCCGGCGTTTCCTGCCCGTGTCCCCGATGTTTCGGCCGCGTTACGCCGCAGCGCTGTCAAGCCAAGTTCCGCCACGGTCCGCCGCGTCGGTAGTGTGTCTGCGTGACTGAGCATCAGGCCGGCTCGCTGTCAGCGGATAACAAAGCCGATACCCCTGATGTGCCAGGCTACCCCGGCGAGGATCTCGGCCTCCCGGAGACCGGCCCTGGATCTGTGGCCAGCCAGCTTCGCAGGCTGGGCGCGCTGGTCATCGACTGGCTGGTGTGGAGCGTGATCGTGGTCGGCCTGGTGCGGCCGACGCAGCTGCAGGCCGAGGGGTGGACGCTGGCCCTGTTTGCCGCAGGGGACATCGTGTTCACCGCCCTGACTGGCTTCACGATCGGCAAGCTGCTGCTGCGGATCAGGGTGGTCCGCCTGGACGGCAAGATGGTCGGGCTGGG
Source organism: Streptosporangiaceae bacterium (assembly GCA_030043395.1). Next base: position 2,622 of record JASHXW010000164.1, on the reverse strand, counting down.
CTGGGCTTTCGTCCGTACGCTGATGTTGCTGCTCATCGTCCCGCCGCTGATGTTCGACCACGACCAGCGAGCCATGCACGACCGCGCCTCGAACACGGTCGTCGTCAGGATCTGAGTGCGCTGGAAGAGAACTGCGAAGCTTGCGTAACGCAGCTCCCGGTCGCCGACCTTTCCCGACAGCGCTGGTCTAGCGCACCTTGGGACGAGGCGGCCTGGGCATCCTGCCGCGAGTTGGCATGGGACCTCGTGGCGCTTGCAGGGAAGCGGGAAGCGCCCTCAGCCGCTCGTTGATCTCTGTCAGCTCGCCTGCCTTGAGCTCGCGCGGCATCCGCATCAGCGTGCGCTGAAGCTGCTTGATAGCGATCTGGCCAGGCTCGTTCCCGACCTGGAGCTCCTTGATCGGGATGGCGTACTTGATCCGCGCGATCCGCTTCTTCTCCGCGCTCATCAGCGAGGACAACCCGTTCGGTGATCCCTCGCCGATCAGGATGACGCCCGGCTTGCCGACGACGCGGTGCACCACGTCCAGGTTCCGGTTCCCCGCGATCGCGGGCGTGACCGTCCAGTTGCCGCGCATCGACTGGACGACGGCTGCGGCCGCGCCAGGCTGGCCTTCAAGTGCCTTGTACTGCGCATGCTGTCCGTACCGGCCGAACAGCAGCGTCGAGCACAGCAACCCGAGCAGGACGCCGAGCGGGATGTACAGCCCCGGATTGAACAGCAGGCCAGCGACGACGCCGACGATGATGATCGCGACGCCAGAGCCGATCACGATCGGCATGGCCATCGGGTCGGTCTTCCTGATGAACCCGGCGACCATGCGGATCTGCTTCAGCCTGCCCATCGACGCCGGGTCAGAGCTCGCGTTATTCGTCTGCTTGCCCGGATCCTGCGACCTGGAGCGAAAGCCGGGGAACTTTGCCATGCAGGTGAGGATACGGGGAACGGACCAGGCACGCGAACGGGGTCAGGGGCTCGTGCGCACCGGACTCAGTCAGGCGGATCCGGTGGCCTGCCTTGCTGCTAGCCGGAGACCGTCGGCTGCCCGGCAACCTGGCCGTTCACCTGCGCGAGAGCCTGGCGGTATAGCCGGCCTGCGCGGTAAGAAGAACGGACAAGCGGTCCGGACATGACGCCAGCGAAGCCCGCCGAGAGCGCCTCGTCGCCTAGGTCGGAGAACTCCTCGGGAGTCACCCAGCGCTCCACCGGGTGGTGCCGCGGGGACGGCCGCAGGTACTGCGTGATCGTCAGCAGGTCGCATCCGGCCTCGCGCAGGTCGGTCATCGCCTGGCTGACCTCGTCGCGCCGCTCGCCCATTCCCAGGATCAGGTTGGACTTGGTGACTAGCCCGGCGGTCTTGGCGGCCAGGAGTACCTCGAGTGAGCGCTCGTACCGGAAGCCCGGCCTGATCTGGCGGAAGATCCTCGGCACGGTCTCGATGTTGTGCGCGAGCACCTCGGGCCGGGCCGCGAAGACCTGCCCGAGAAGCTCCGGCTGGGCGTTGAAGTCGGGGATCAGCAGCTCGACGCCACACCCTGGGACGCAGCGGTGGATCTCGGCGCAGGTCTGAGAGTAGAGCCAGGCGCCGCCGTCGGGAAGGTCGTCCCGCGCTACCCCCGTCACCGTGGCGTAACGCAGTCCCATCGTGGCGACCGACTCGGCCACCCGGCGCGGCTCGTCGGTGTCCAGTGGCCCCGGCTTGCCGGTCGCGATCTGGCAGAAGTCGCACCGCCTGGTGCACTGGTCGCCGCCGATCAGGAACGTGGCCTCGCGGTCCTCCCAGCACTCGAAGATGTTGGGGCAGCCCGCTTCCTCGCACACCGTATGCAAGCCCTCGCGGCGTACCAGCTCGCGCAGCTGGGCGTACTGGGGCCCGGTGCGCATCCTGGTCTTGATCCAGGCCGGCTTGCGCTCGATCGGGGTCAGGCTGTTGCGGGCCTCGATCCGCAGCAGCCGCCGCTCTCCGGGTGCGATTACCACGTGCATAGCGTATGCCGGCTGGCGTCCTCGTCGGTGCCGCAGCGGTAACCGAGGTGACGGCGCATGGCCTCGTCGGGAATCATGGATGCCATGCCAACCCAGTTCGATCCGCCATCAGGCACGCGCGACTTCCTGGCCGCCGAATACGAGAAGCGCGAGTGGGCCTTCGGCGTGCTCCGCTCCGTGTTCGCCAGCTACGGCTTCGAGCCGCTGCAGACGCCGGCCTTCGAGCGCCTCGACGTGCTCAACGGCAAGTACGGAGACGAGAACGACAAGCTGGTGTTCAAGATCCTGCGGCGCGGCGAGTACGAGGCGTCCGGCGAGGCTGACCTGGCGCTGCGGTACGACCACACGGTGCCGCTGGCGCGGGTCGTCGCCGCCCACTCCGGCGAGCTTGCGATGCCGTACAAGCGGTACGCGATCGGCTCGGTCTGGCGGGCTGACCGGCCGGGACGCGGCAGGTTTCGCGAATTCGTGCAGTGTGACCTGGACACGCTCGGCTCGACGTCGCCGCTGGCTGACGCCGAGGTGCTGTGCGCGCAGCACGACGCGATGGTCGGGCTTGGGCTGACGGACTTCGTGATCAACGTCAACTCGCGCCAGATTCTGTCCGGCCTGCTTGAAGCGTTCGACGTGCCTGCT
>JASHXW010000163.1 GCA_030043395.1 Streptosporangiaceae bacterium | reverse complement strand
ATGATGCGCCGCGGCCTGCACTGCGGCTACCTGCACTTCTCCGGGATTCCGCTGACCGGGCCCGAGTCCGTCTACAAGGCGTACGGGCTGGTCCACCAGCTCGACAGGTTCCAGCGCGGCTCGCGGCTCTACGTGGTTGCATTCGGCCGCGCCCAGCAGCGGCTCGCCAGTTCGGGCTCTGGACGGCTGCAGATCGTCGCGCAGCGGCGGCTCATGCTCAAGACAGCCCAGGCGATGGCGCGCCGCGCGCGGGCAACCGCGCTGGTGACCGGCGACTCGCTCGGCCAGGTGGCCAGCCAGACGCTGGCCAACATCACCGCCCTCGACGAGGCGGTGACGCTGCCGATACTGCGGCCCCTGATCGGGCTGGACAAGACCGAGATCATGGCCGAGGCGCGCCGGATCGGCACCCTGGCGCTCTCCCAGCTTCCTGATCAGGATTGCTGCTCGCTGCTGCTGCCGCGCCAGGTCGAGACCCGCGCCAAGGTCGCTGACCTGCACAAGATCGAGGCTCGCCTGGACGTGGACGAGCTTGCCGAGGAGCTGGCCGCTTCGGCGCGGGAGTACCGCGCCGGCTAGCCAGCGCCGCTCGCGCGAACCGGGTTCCATGATCAGGGCGCGCTGTGCGCATCAGCTGCACGCTTCGCACCCCGAAAGCGAGGTCGGGTACTGCTGTGACCTCAGATGGCGCCGACGGCTGCCGCGTGCGGGGCTGGCGCGAGCGTCCTCCCGAGCATCGAGGGCATCGTCTGGGCGATACGGGCGAGCTCCCTGATATCGTCGCCGGCTAGGGCCTGCTCGCCGTCGCACAGCGCCTTGGACGGCTCGGGGTGCACGTCGATGATGACCCCGTCGGCGCCGACCGCGATGCCCGCCCTGGTGAGCGGCAGGACGAGGTCGCGGCGCCCGCCAGAGTGCGACGGGTCGATGATCACGGGCAGGTGCGACAAGCGTTGCGCGACCGGCACCGCGCTGATGTCGAGGGTGTTGCGGGTCGCGGTCTCGAAGGTGCGGATCCCGCGCTCGCAGAGCACGATGTCGAGGTTGCCGCGCTGGGCGATGTACTCGGCGGCCATCAGCCATTCCTCGATCGTCGCGTTCATGCCCCGCTTGAGCATGACGGGCTTGCCCGCCGAGCCGACAGCCTGGAGCAGCGCGAAGTTCTGCATGTTCCGCGTCCCGACCTGCAGCATGTCGGCGTAAGCGCAGACCAGGTCCACCGAGGCGGGATCGACGACCTCGGTCACGATCGGGAGGCCGACATCGGCGCGGACGTCGGCCAGGATCCGCAGCCCAGCCTCGCCCAGGCCCTGGAACGCGTACGGCGACGTGCGCGGCTTGAACGCGCCGCCCCGGAGCAGGGACGCGCCAGCGGCCTTGGCCATCTGAGCGGCCGCCAGAGTCTGTTCGTGTGTCTCAACACTGCACGGCCCAGCGATAACAGTAAGAGTGGATGGGCCGATCGGGACGCCCCCGACCCGGATCACCGACCGCTCGTGATGATGCTCACGGCTCACCAGCTTGTAAGGAACGGAAACGCGGATGACGTCGCTCACGCCACTGCAGCTGCGCAGGTTCAGCGAGCCGAAGCTGTCAACATCGCCGACCAGGCCCACGATCGTCCGCGACACGCCGCGGCTCACGAAAGCCTCGCCGCCGGCCGACCTGACGAGGCCGACGACGGAATCGATGTCCTCTTGCCTGGCCTCCGGAGCCATCACGATCACCATCTCGCTTCTCCTTGCCCTCAGTAATGACGAAAGCCCCCGGCCTGTCCGGCCGGGGGCTTGGAGTTCATGTTGCCGCTGCGTCAGCGCATTGCCGAGCGGGCTGCCTCCCCGGTGCCGGGCGAGTAGCCATAAAAAAACTCATACGCGTGACCCACGCTGGGTAGCTTAGCGCACTTGGTGCTGTGCCCCACTGCCCGGCCGATGATCAGGGAGTCAGATCCTGATGGCAAGATGGCTGCGCTGGTCACGGGCGGCACTGGCCAGGAAGGCCAGCCGTCCGCCGACCAGGCACATGCTGGGCGAGGAAAGGGCGGGTCAGCCGGACATGAGGCAGCCGGGCGCCGATGCGCGGGATTTCCCCGCCGGCGGCGGCGAAGCTGAGCGCAGGCCGCGGCTGCCTCCCGGTCAGTACGTCCAGGCGACCATGCCGGTCCTGCACTACGGGCCGGTGCCAGCCTGCAATCCGCAGACCTGGGATCTGCGGGTGTACGGCGCGACCGGCGACGGTCACGAGCACCGGTGGGACTGGACCGACTTCATGTCCCTGCCCGTGATCGAGATCGTCGCGGACTTTCACTGCGTGACGAAGTTCACGGTGCTTGGAGTCACCTGGTCCGGCGTTCCGGTGGCCGAGGTGCTGCGCCTGGCGCGACCAGCTCCGGCCGCGACTCACGTGATGGTCTGGGCCGAGTACGGCTACGGCGCGAACCTGCCGATCGACGTGCTTGCCGAGCCGGACACCCTGCTCGCTACCGGCCGCGAGGGCAAGGAACTCAGCCCTGAGCATGGCTACCCGGTAAGGCTTGTCGTGCCATCGCGGTATGGCTGGAAGAACGTCAAGTGGGTCCGTGCGATTGAGTACCTGATCGGTGACCAGCGCGGTTTCTGGGAGGAGCGCGGCTACCACAACAATGCCGACCCGTGGCGCGAGCAGCGCTACTCCTACCAGGAAGCTCCCGGTGAGGCCCCCAGGGCCTGAGACGGAAAGGGCGCCTACAGGCCGCTGAACCAGCCGACGTTCAAGGTGATGGTGCTGCCCTTGGGCTGGGTGCCCTGCGGGCTGTAGCTGCCGACCCTGTCGCCCGGGCCGTCGTGGTTGACTGCGACCTGGAATCCGGCCTGGTGCAAGGCCTGCACGGCTTCCTGCAGCGAATCGCCCTGGACGTTCGGCACCGGCACGCCGGGCGGGCCAGGCGAGATGTGCACGATGACGACCTCGCCTGGCTTGATGGGCGTGTTCGGCGGCGGAGACTGGGCCGTGATCGTGTTCGCAGGCTGGCTGCTCTTCGGGTCGGTGACCTGCTGGATCGTGTAACCGCCCTGCTGTGCGGCCGCCTGGGCGACCTGGAGCTGCTGGCCGATGAAGTCGGGCAGGCCAGGTCCGGCGCTCACCACGAGCGCGACCTTCTGGTGCATCGGGCAGTCGGAGTAGGCCCGCGGCGCCGTGTTGATCACCTCGCCGGCCGGAACCGAACTCGAGGTCGCCTGCCTGACCGCGCCGGGCGTCAGGTGCACCGAGCGCAGCCCCGCTCTGGCCTGGCCGAGCGACTCGCCGCTGACGTTCGGCACCTGGATGAGCAGCGGCCCCAGCGAGACCGTCAGCTTGACTGTCGAGCCGCTCGCGAGCTTCTTGCCCGCTGACGGCGAGGTCCTGACGACCTCGCCCTTCGGAAGCTGGTTGTGCACGCTGGCGCCGACCTCGGTGTGCAGCCCGAGGCTGGCCAGGTCGGATTTGGCCGCGGCCGCGGTGATTCCGTGCAGTGACGGGACCGTGCGGTACTGGCCGGAGGTCAGCCACCAGCTGAGCAGCGCGATCACCACCAGCACGGCTAGGCCGGCCGACAGGTAGAACAGCCGCCTGCTGAACAGCCACCGCTGCAGCCACGGCTCCCGTGCTGCCACGCCGGGCTGGCTGCCGCGGAAGCGGCCGCCGTCGAAGTCTGAGCCGCTGCTGGGCGGGCCGTAGCCGTTGCCCTCGCCGTACTCTCCGAACATGCTCGTGTCGGAGACGACAAGCGTGTGGTTCATTCCGGCCGGCGGCTCGGCGGGCGGAATCGGCCCGGCGGCGGAGGACTGCGGGCCGAGCGAGGGCAGCGCGGACGCGCCGACCGCGCCGGGCCTTGGATCGGGCCTGGGATCGGGCCATGGCTCACGCCTGGGCTCTGGCCAGATGTCCTGCCTGGTGCTGGGCATGGCATCCCACGGCTGCCCGTACCCGTCGGCCTGCTGACCGGGCAGCGTGCCAGCGCCCGGTCCAGGGCCCTGCGGCTGGTCATACGGGTGGGAGTCGTTGTACAGCACCACGCGCGGGCCAGGGCCGTGATAATCGGGACCGGGCAAGGGATAACCGTCGGGCCCCAGGTCGGCGGGCAGGTACGGCCTGGCGGGCGCCGCCGCCGGGGCGGTCGCGGACTGCGCCAGGTGATCCCTGGCTTCGCTGGCAGCGCGCATGAACTGCCCGGCGCTGGACGGTCGCAAGTCAGGATCGCGGCTGGTCGACATCGCGACGAGGGCGTCGAGCGCCCCGGAGATGCCAGGTATGAAGCTGGACGGCGCCGGCACCACCTCGTCGACGTGCTTGTAGGCGACGGCGAGCGGGCTCTCGGCGGTGTGCGGCTGGACGCCGGTCAGCATCTCGAACAGCATGATGCCGGCCGCGTACACGTCGGTGCGCGCATCGGACACGCCGCCCGCTACTTGCTCGGGCGCCAGGTACGCGGCGGTGCCGATGATCATGCCGCCGTTGGTCGGCACTGCGCCGGCGACCGCCCTGGCCAGGCCGAAGTCGGCGACCTTGATCGTGCCGGTCGTGGTTATCAGCACGTTCTCCGGCTTGACGTCGCGGTGCGCGAGGCCAGCCTGATGGGCAGCGTCCAGGCCGGCCAGAACGCCCATCATGATGTCGAGCGCCTCCCGCTGGCCCAGCCTGCCGCGCTCGCTCAGCAGCTCGCGCAGGGTCCGGCCTGGGACGTACTCCATCGCGATGTAATGCAGCCGCTTGTCCGAGCCCTGGTCGAAGATCGCGACCACGTTGGGGCTGTTCAGCCGGGCCGCTGACCGCGCCTCGCCGATGAACCTCCGCACGAACTCGGCGTCATCTGACAGCTCGGGGTGCGCGATCTTCAGCGCCACCACCCGGTCCAGCCGCGTGTCGGTGCCCAGGTACACCGTGGCCATGCCACCGCGCGCGATCCGGGAGCCGACGTGGTACCGGCCGCCGAGCAGCAGGCCCACGGGTGGCGAAAGGGCGGTATCCATCGGCAACAGTGTAGGGGCAGGTTAGCTCGCCCGAGCCGGATACGGTTTGGCGGCGGGTTACCCGTGCTAGGCGCTCATTGGCGGTGATGACGCCAGCGCGTACCTGCGCCGGGGTATCCTCCCGGCCCGGAAGGCCAGCCGCCCGGCGACGACGGCGGACCGCATTGCCGCGGCCATCAGCTCAGGATCGTGCGCCCTGGTGACGGCCGTGGCAAGCAGGACGGCCGCGCAGCCGAGCTCCATCGCCAGGGCCGCGTCACTGGCCGTGCCGATGCCCGCGTCCAGGATCACCGGCACCGACGATGCCGCGACCATCAGCTCGATGTTGTGCGCGTTCCTGATCCCCAGGCCCGATCCGATCGGCGACCCGAGCGGCATGACGGCCGCGCAGCCTGCCTGCTCGAGCCGCCTGGCAAGCACCGGGTCGTCGTTGGTGTAGGGCAGCACGGTAAAGCCGAGAGCGACGAGCTGCTCAGCGGCGTCTAGCAGTTCAAGCGGGTCGGGCAGCAGCGTCACC
>JASHXW010000162.1 GCA_030043395.1 Streptosporangiaceae bacterium | reverse complement strand
GACCCGCGCGGAGTTCGGCAACGAGCAGTTCATGCTCTGGCGCCGGTCCTATGACGTGCCGCCGCCTCCGCTGCCCGACGACGACCCGCTCTCCCAGGCAACGGACCCGAGGTACGTTCTGCTGCCAAGCGAGTTGCTGCCGCGGACCGAGTGCTTGCGCGATGTCGTGCAAAGGCTGCTGCCCTACTGGCACGACGTCATCGTGCCCGACCTCGCCGCTGGCAAGGTCGTGTTCGTCGTCGCGCACGGCAACTCGCTGCGCGCCATGATCAAGCACCTGGACGGAATCGGCGACGCGGACATCGCGGAGCTGAATGTACCGACCGGGATACCTCTGGTCTACGAGCTCGATGCCGACTATCGCCCGGTCAAGCCCGGTGGCCGGTACCTGGACCCGCAGGCAGCCCTGGTCGCGGCCGAGGCTGTCCGTTCTCAGGGCCGGTGACCGGCGTAGGCTGGGTGACGCTCAGGCAGACGTCGGCTTGGCGTATCGCGTCACTCTGGTGGCGGGCAAGCGCAAGCCTCCTGAACGCAGGTTGTATGACTCATGAACTCTCCGCAAATTGATGCTGGTCAGAGCCCTGGGCCTACTGCGGCGTGTTGGCTGCTGCGCATACCATCAAAGTGTGGATGTGGGGGTCATTGCGGTCAGAGGTGCTTCGGTGGCACCCTCTGGCGCTGAGGCACCTAGGTGAACGCCGGGCCTTCGAAGGTCATCAGCCCGGCCGCGGCTCACAATGGTGACACTGGCCTCCTGGTAGACCTCCCGCCTGGCCTCGCCGCCGTACTTGCTGTTCTTTCCTCCTCCGCCGTCGTTCTCGACAGTTCCGACCGGGTGCTGCAGGCCAGCGACGCCGCGCGCACCTTCGGTCTGGTCGATGGCGACGCCCTGGTCGTCGGGGAACTGCTGGCGCTGGCTCGCCAGGTCCGCAGGGACGGCGCGATCCGCGAAGGCGAGATCGACATCACCACGCACGCCAGTGCGCGTCCGACCAGCTTCGCGGTCCGCGTCGCGCCGCTTGGAGAGCTGGGCGGCGGCGGCCTGGTGCTGCTGCTGGCCGAGGACCAGACCGAGCGGCGCCGCGTGGAAGAAGTCCGCCGGGACTTCGTGGCTAATACGAGCCACGAGCTGAAGACCCCGGTCGGAGCGCTCGCGCTGCTGGCCGAGACCGTCGAGGACGCCGCTGACGACCCGGAGGCGGTGCGGCGGTTCGCAGGCCGGATGCGGCAGGAGGCGGCGCGGCTCACCAGCCTGGTCCAGGACCTGATCACCTTGTCCCGGATCCAGGCAGCCGAGCCGGTGCCCGATCCGGGGCCAGCCGACCTGGACGCCGTCGTGGCCGAGGCCCTGGATCGCTGCCGGATGAAGGCCAGCGCGCGCGGTATCGAGCTCGTCAGCAGTGGCTCCAAGAACCTCACTGTGCTCGGCGACGAGGACCTGCTGGTCACCGCGCTGCGGAACCTGCTCGACAACGCCGTCGCCTACAGCCCGGAGAAGACCAGGGTCGTCGTATCGACCAGGACGGACGGCAAGGGCATCGTCGAGCTGAGCGTGACCGACCAGGGCATCGGGATCCCCGAACAGGACCTGGAGCGCATCTTCGAGCGCTTCTATCGCGTCGACCCGGCACGGTCGAGGGTGACCGGCGGCACTGGCCTTGGCCTCGCGATCGTCAAGCACGTCACCGCGGCCCACGGCGGCAGGGTGACCGTGCGGAGCAGGGAGGGCGCGGGATCGACGTTCACGCTGCGGCTGCCGGCCCGGCCAGGCGCGCCATCATGACTTGCGGCCGGGCAACGGCCTGGACCGGTTCGGACAGACCTGCCAAGGAGGCAGTTACGTGACGCGGGTGCTTGTAGTCGAAGACGAGGAGTCCTTCAGCGACGCTCTGTCCTACATGCTGCGCAAGGAAGGATTCGAGGTTGCGGTCTGCCCGACCGGGCCTGCTGCGCTTGACACCTTCGACCGGACCGGGGCCGACCTCGTCCTGCTCGACCTCATGCTGCCTGGCCTGCCCGGCAGCGAGGTCTGCCGCGCGCTGCGCGAGCGCTCGAACGTCCCGGTGATCATGCTGACCGCCAAGGACAGCGAGATCGACAAGGTGGTCGGGCTGGAGCTTGGTGCCGATGACTACGTGACCAAGCCGTTCTCCTCGCGAGAGCTGGTCGCCAGGATGCGGGCCGTGCTCAGGCGGCGCGGTGAGGGCGACGAGCCAGGAACGTCGGTGATGGAGTCAGGACCCGTGCGGATGGACGTGGAGCGCCACATCGTGATGGTGCGCAACGCGTCGGTCCAGCTGCCGCTGAAGGAGTTCGAGCTGCTTGAGGTGCTGCTGCGGAACTCGGGCCGGGTGCTGACCAGGATGCAGCTCATCGACCGGGTCTGGGGCGCCGACTACGTCGGCGACACGAAGACCCTCGACGTGCACATCAAGCGGCTGCGGGCCAAGGTCGAGCTCGACCCGGCAAGGCCGATGCACATCATCACGGTCAGGGGGCTCGGCTACAAGTTCGAGCCGGCAAGCTGAAGCTCCAGCCCGCGGACTTCGCGGGACAAAGGCTAGGACGTGCTCGAGCTTGGCGACGGGCTCGGTGAGGAGCTTCCATGGTGGTGCTTGCCCTTGTGGCCGGCCGAGGCTGACGTCGTGGCCGTCGCCGACGGGGCCGGGGCGGGCAGCAGCGAGCTGAAATACGAGGA
>JASHXW010000161.1 GCA_030043395.1 Streptosporangiaceae bacterium | reverse complement strand
GCGTACGCCGGACCGAAATAACTCGCGCCAAGGCCAGGGCCGCTACTAGTCGTTTCACCGGGTTCATCGGCGCGTGCGCTGCTTAGCCTGACGATCGGATGCCTCGAGTACCTACCGCTTCGGGGCGTCGGACCATCAGGAGCCGAGCATGCTAGTTCACGTCGACAGCCTCAAGGCCGATAGCTCAACGGCGGCGACGCAGTCATCGCTTCCCTCGACCGCGACCTCACCGCCCTAGTAGAGCGGCACCAGAATGACACCGGGACCACAACCATCGAATTTGAGTACCTACCGCTGACAGCGCGAAAGCAGGGCTAAGCGATGGCCCGCCATCGATTGCCTGCAGAACCGACCTTGGAGGAGGAGCGATGTCGCCGAAGAACGCAGATGCGGATGCATGGACGCTGGTTGACGAGGGCTGGGGCCGCAGAGCGGCAGACTTCTCGACTCTGAGCGAGCCGAGCAACTGCCGCGAGTACGTGACCCTGCATCATCTGCTTGGCGTCGATGCCGGCGACCGATTGCTCGACGTGGCCTGTGGCTCGGGCCTGTCCATCGAGCTGGCCAGTCTTCGGGGCGCGACGTGCGCCGGCATTGACGCCTCCGCCAGATTGGTCACCGTCGCTCGGCTCCGGAGCCCCGACTGCGACATCAGGGTCGGCGACATGCACGACCTGCCCTGGGACGAGGGCGCCTTCGACGTGGTCACCAGCTTCCGGGGTATCTGGGGCACCACGCCCGAAGCGGTCGCCGAGGTCTATCGTGTCCTGCGGCCTGGCGGAAGAGTCGGACTGACGGTATGGGGGCACATAAAGGTGTCACCGGGAGCGTGGGCATTGGCACCACTCCGCCTCGCTGCGCAAGAGAAGGTCGACAATCAGGCGTCCATGGTGGCGCTCGGCCGGCCGAGCGCAGGCGAGAGCCTGCTGGAGAGTGGCGGGTTTGCTGACGTCCGCCGCGTGAAGGTGCCCTTCGCCTGGGAGTTCGCCGACGCTGAGAGCTTCGCCAGGGCGCTCGCCTCGACCGGGCCCGCCTACGAGGCGATACAGAACGTCGGCGAGAAGGCATTCCACGACGCGGCGGTTGATCAAGCCGGTCAGCACCTGCAAGACGGGCTCCCGCTGAGGGCCGAGATCAACGTCGTTGGCTACCTGGCACGCAAACCCGAGGAGGACGATCAGCGATGACCGCCGGCTTTCTAGAACAACCCCCACTCACTCCGCAGGCACAGGCTCTCTTTGACGACGATCTCAAGGAGTTTGGCTACGTCTGGAACGCATCGCGACTCTGGGCGTACCAGCCAGACACCGTGGAACGTCTCTTCGAAGTGATGTCACAGGCGTTCGAGCCGAGCGGCCTGGGCTTCCGCCAGCGAGCCATCCTCGTCGCGTCCGCCGCATCTGCCCTAGGCGACTCGTGCTGCTCCCTGGCGTGGGGCGGCAAGCTCTCCGGAGCGTCAGACCCTGCCCTCGCCGCCAGCGTCATAGACGGCACAGACACCGGATTGACCGACCAGGAGAAAGCAATGGCCTCCTGGGCCCGCAAAGTCGTCAAGGACCCCAACGCCACTACCCTCGCCGACGTGCAAGAACTCCGAGACGCCGGGCTCTCCGACTCCCAGATCTTCGCCATCACTACCTTCGCAGCGCTCCGCATGGCCTTCGCCGCCATCAACGACGCGCTCGGAGTGACCCCCGACGCACAACTCGTGGCGTCCCTGCCGCCAGCCGTGACAGCGGCCGTGACCTACGGCCGGCCCGCGGATTCCAGCGCAGCGTGACCCCGCGGCCGGTCACGGCCACGGACGCCCAAACCTGCTGAGTTGTGGCATGCTTGGTGGCCTCGTCGCGTGCGGCTGAACCGAGGGCTTCTTGTCACGCAGCCGCCAGGCGGGATAGGCCGTGTCCGTTGCCAGCTGAGTGCTGGCCTGCCAGGAGGAGATGCCGTGGTCACCATCTTTGAGGCTGGTCCTGCCGCATCGCCTGGACCCGAAGCCTGCTGATCGTCCGTTCCTGAGGCCCTTCGCGCCGTCCGGGTCGCTGCGGCTCCGTCCTTAGCCGTAGCTCTTCCTGGAGGTCTGTTTTGCGTGGGTTCTTTCGGCGACCGCGCGGCGTGCCCGCCTCGCCTGTAGCGGTTCGCCCGTCCTTTCGTGATGCCCGCTTCGGGCTGCTCGTCGCTGGCTACGCCGTCAACTCGATCGGCGGGTGGGCATCAGCGATCGTGCTGTGGGGATTCGCGGCTTACCGGTTCAACGCCAGCCCGTACGCCGTGTCGCTGACCATCGTGTGCTGGGCTGCGCCGCCCGCTGTCCTTAGCCCGCTGCTGGGCGTCTGGGTTGACCGGATCGGGCCGAGGAAAGCGGTCGTGGCGGGGTACGTCGCGGCGGCCGTCGCGGCGCTGGGCATGGCGGCCTCGGGGTCACTGGCCGTCCTGGATATAGCGACCGTCGGCTATGGCATCGCCCGCTCGCTATCGGGGCCGGCTGCTAACGCGCTGCCCCCGCGAATCGTTTCTGATGATGATCTGCTGGCGGCCAATGCACTGCTAGGGGGCGCCTCGGCGGCTGGTGCAGTCGTAGGCCCGGTCGCGGCGAGCGTCGCCCTAGCCGTGTCCGGGTTCCCGGCTGCGTTCATCCTGGACGCGGCCACCTACCTGATCGGCGCAGCGGTGGTCCTGCCGCTCCCGCTCCGGCCAGCTCCTCGCCCGG
>JASHXW010000160.1 GCA_030043395.1 Streptosporangiaceae bacterium | reverse complement strand
CGTCAAGGCGTCGATGGGCGCCGTGTTCAGCGTTCCGGTGGTGACGGCTGACGCGCCGGAGGAGTTCCTGCGCTGGTGCCGGGAACGCGGGGTCACGGTGGCGGTGACGTCCGGGAAGGCGCCGGCGAGCGAGGCTGGGTCGGGGGTGTTGTGGGACACGCCGCTACCGTCGCCGGTCGCGCTGCTGCTTGGCAGCGAGGGCGCTGGCCTGCCGGACGACGTGATCGCCGCGGGGGACCTGCGGCTCCGGATTCCGATGACGGGAACGGCCGAGTCGCTGAACCTTGCGGTCGCGGCGGGGATCTTGCTATACGAGGCTTGGCGGCAGTTTCGTGCCGAAGCAGAAGGCGGTGGCCCGTGGGCGGACTGAACCTGGAGACTGACGCGGCCGAGGCAGGCTTCGACCCGGCCAGGCTGGCCAGGCTCGAGCGGCACTACGCCAAGTACGTCGCAGACGGCGAGCTTGCAGGCTGGCTACTCACCGTTGCCAGGAACGGGCGCCTGGCATACGTCGCCTCCAACGGATATCGCGACAGGGAGGCCGGCCTGCCGGTCGAGGACGACACGATCTGGCGGCTGTACTCGATGGCCAAGCCAGTCACGTCGGTAGCCGCGATGATGCTCTACGAGGAAGGCGCGTTCCAGCTCAACGACCCGGTCAGCAAGTTCATCCCGTCCTTTGCCGACGTCCGGGTCTTCGCCGAGGGCTCGGATCTCAAGCCGGTCACGGTGCCCGCAGTCGAGCCCGTGCGGATCTGGCACCTGCTAACGCACACGTCCGGGCTGACTTACGGCTTCCATCGCAACCACCCGGTCGATGCTCAGTACCGGGCGCTGGGCTTCGACATGGACCCGCCGTCCAAGGCCGACCTTGCGGACTCCTGCGACATCTGGGCAGGCCTGCCGCTGCTGTTCCAGCCTGGCACCGAGTGGAACTACTCGGTCGCGACCGACGTGCTCGGCAGGGTCGTGGAGGTCGCCTCAGGAATGGGGCTTGACGAGTTCTTCGCGAGCCGGATCTTCGAGCCGCTCGGAATGACCGACACGGCGTTCTGGCTTGCCGGGCCTGACCGTGACCGGCTCGCCGCGCTCTACGGCGCGGGCGCCGACGGGAAGGCCGCGAAGCTGACCGCGATCGGATCTGTCGCTGACCACCGGCTGCCGTTCCTCGGCGGCGGCGGCGGGCTGATCGGGACGGCGGCCGACTATCACAAGTTCACGTCGATGCTGCTTGCCACGCCTGCCAGCCCCGCAGGCTCGCTGAACGGGGCGCGGCTGCTCAGCCCGAGCACCGTCTCGTACATGACCAGGAACCACCTGCCAGGCGGCGCGGACATCGAGACCTTCGGCCGGCCCCTGGCCTCTGACACGCCGTGGGCGGGCCTGGGCTTCGGCCTCGGGTTCGCCGTGGTGATCGACCCGGTTCCGGGCCGCACAGTGCGCAGTACGGGTGAGTTCTTCTGGGGTGGGGCAGCCAGCACGGCGTTCTTCGTCGATCCCGCGACTGGCGTGACGGCCGCGTTCTTTACCCAGCTCCTGCCGTCCAATGCGCACCCGATCCGGCCGTACCTGCGTCAGTTGGTGAACCAGGCGCTGGTCGGCTGAGGGAAACTCCGCCGGCCACCGGACGTCTACACCGCCCAGGCAGGTGCGCGCGTCCGAGCTAACCGACGGCCCGCCCGGCCACGAGTAGTCCTGACACAACCGTACGGGGGTGTTTCGGGCGGTTGCTAGGCGGATGGCGGACGGCCGCTGCGGTGCGCACCGCCGGTGCGGCCGGTGCTCACCTTGGGACGCCCGTTGCCCGCGCTGCCAGCGGTCGGCCCGCTCTGCCCGGCCTGTGGGGCCTGGTCGGCCTGTCCGGTCTGTTCGGCGTGTGCGGCGTGCGCGCCGTTGGCGGCATCCTCGCGGGCTTCCTTGCGCAGGTGGTACACGCGGTGCAGGATCAGCCCGGCCAGCAGCACGACCAGCAGGATCGCTCCGATGACAGTGAAGGGGTGGTAGTACTTCTCCACCGCGCTGCCGACGTTGTAGCCGAGCACACTCAGCACGGTCGCCCAGACCGCCGTGCCGATCAGGCTGAAGATGGCGAAAGGCCATGCCGGAACCTCGACGACTCCGGCTGCGAACGAGGCGAAGCAACGAACCAGCGGCAGTACGCGGGCGACGGCGACTGCCCACGAGCCGCGGTTCGAGAAGAAGCGCTCTGCGCGGTCCAGGTCGGATCGCGTCACCAGCACGTACTTGCCGTAGCGCTCGAGCAGTGGCCTGCCGCCACGTCGCCCGATCGCATAGGAAGTCAGTGAGCCGCCCATCTCAGCCGCCGTGCCAATGAGGATCACCGCGATCAAGCTGAACTTGTCGGGGTGCAACGCAGCCGTGAGGCCCGCGAAGGCGAAGACGATCTCCGATGAGATCGGTATACAGCAGGCCTCGATGAAGGCGAGGATGATCAGCCCCAGGTAGCCGTGGCTGGTCATCACGGTGGTCAGAAACGACTGCATGGTGAAAGTTCTACAGCATGCAGGCGACTGCCCCGGCCACGGTCGGCCAAAATTAGCCAGTCCGAAAGATTCCGGTACTAGCCAGGCTGTGGGCCAGCACCCTGGTGACCCATCGGGCAGTCCGAGCAGCCCGCCGATGCCCTGTGGCCCGAGTTACCCGTCCCGAGCGTCCAGCGGCGACCCGGTCTGGCGGTCACCTGGTCCGGTGGTCACCTGGTCTGGCGGTCACCTGGTCCGGTGGTCACCTGGTCTGGCGGTCACCCGGTCCGGCGGTCACCCGGTCTGGCGGTCACCCGGTCCGGCGGTCACCCGGTCCGGCGGTCACCCAGAGGGCCCGCCACTGCGCTCTTTCCTCCCGTTCGAGCAACTTGCCTCCTGCTTGGTCACGGAATTGTCCGGCTTAGGGCCTTTATCGTTGACGAAACAGGGGGTAAGTCACGGGCTCGACGATCAAATAGGGGGCAGGTCGCGAGTCAAGGTGCTGTGCGGCCAGTTGGCAGGCGCAGTGAGCAATGAAAGAGGCCGGCCAGCGAGTGTGATCATCGCTGGCCGGCCTCAGCGCGAGTCCGCCGCCCACGGGGGCAGGGGACGGGCCGCGCCTCCTGCGGCTTGCGTCCGGGGGGTGGACGCTGCCGCGCTCCGCGCGATGGCCTGGGGGGAAGGCCGAGGCGCGGGGCCTGGTGTCGGCTAGGCCGACGGGTTAGGCACCTGGGGTGGTGCCTTGGGTCGGGCACCTGGGGGGCTGGTGCCATTGGGGTCGGGCGGTCGTTTGCTGACGGTGGCGGGTCGGGTCAGGCGAGCTGCCTGGCGATGCCTTCAACCAGATGGGCTGCCTGGGCTTCCCACTTGGCGTAGGCGGTAGGAAAGCCAGATGCCTGGACACCTTGGGCGGACTGCCACAGTGGCTGGCTTGCCCAGCCCGGGTCGCGCTGGGCGTAGCTGTGCAGGGCGTTCAGGAAGGCGTCCGCGGCGTAGGCGGGGTGCATGATCTGCGCCACGGTGCCCCAGCCGCAGGACGGGCGCTGCTGGAACAGGCCGACCGAGTCGGCAGTGCCGTAGTTGATGTTCAGCAACGTCGACTCCTGCATCGCCGTAGCGACGGCGACGACGGCCGCGCGCAGGCCCATGTGCTTGGCGAGTGCCTGGCGCACGATCGCCTTGGCGTTCTCATACCTTGCCGCTGTGATCGGCATCCAGGACTGCGGGCCGCTGGTGCCTGCGGGGGTGAGCTTGTCCCGGGCTGGCAGGGTGCCGGGCTTGGCCTTGGGGAAGGTCTCGCGGGCGACGGCCGCGCTGACGGCTGCCCAGGTCTTCGCGTGCTTGGCGTGCGCCGCGTGCTTGGCGGGCGTTGTGTGCTTGGCGGGGGCCTCGTGCTTGGCGGGCGTCGTGTGCTTGGCAGATGCCGTGTGCTTGGCGGCGGCCTCGTGCTTGGCCGGGGCATCGTGCCTTGCCGGCGTGGTGTGCTCAGCGCGCGCCGAAGCATGCCCGGCGTGCGCGGCAGAGGGCTTCACCGGGGCGTTGTGCTGGCCGATGGCCTGCGTGGTCGCCCGGCTGAAGTTCTCGGTGTCGGTTGCGCTGGCGTTCCCGGCGAATCCCGTCATTGCTACGCCGGCTCCGGTGCCAGCTAGCGCGAGCCCGGCACCTGCGTAGGCAAGGGTCTTGCGGCTGACGATGCCGCTGACGCGGCGGCTGATGGAACGGGGGGAGTTGGTATGGGGGGAAGTGCGGGGGGTGCGGAACAATGCGCGTCCTTCCGTACTGACCCGTCGCCGCCCATCCCGGCATGCGTGCATGACGGGACGGTCCTTTAGCCGTCGGATTTTCCGGCCGGCAGTTCGGCGCGTGCGGGGGCACGTGCCTCGCTGGTTCAGCGCGGCGGCTACCAGGCGAGCGCGGGGGTGCGCTCCTGGCGAGCCTGCCTAAGGAAGCGGGAAGCGCTCGATCCGAACCCTTCGGATGAGCTCCCCGGCGGGGGTCACGGGATGTAACGCCGCCATCACTCCGAGTTCTTCCCGTAGCGGGCCAGGGTGACCGACATCACCACGCGAGCCCGAGCGGCTGGTGCAGCCGGAGGGCGGGCCCACGCCTAGCCCGAGTTGGCGTTACCAGGGGTGGCCGTGCCGAGCGGAGCAGTTGCCGTCGAGGGCGAGAGCGTCGCCGGGCTGACGAACCTGCTGCCGTTCGGCCCGGCGAGCACTGCCTGGTCTAGGGCGCTCCCCTTGAGGAGTTGCGGCCAGCTCTTGAACCAGTAGGTCCAGCCGTTATCCCAGGTGCCTGGCCTTGGGCTGCCGGTAATCGTCACCGGGTCCCCTGGATCTTCCAGCTTGTAGTAGAACTTGGCAGCCGCCGGAGGCATGTTGACGCAGCCGTGGCTGACGTTCGTGAAGCCCTGCTC
>JASHXW010000159.1 GCA_030043395.1 Streptosporangiaceae bacterium | reverse complement strand
ACGTCGTCTCGATCGCCATGTTGGCGCTTCGGCCCAGGGGATGCAGCCAGTGCCCGACGATCTGGGAGGCGAACGCGCCATGCGGGTAGGGGAAGTCGCCTGTGTTGATCTGCGCGCCACGGTAAATCAGCAGAGTCGCGATCACGCCGAAGATCATCAGCAAGACCAGCCAGGCGGCCCTGGTGTGCGATCCGGAGAACCGGGACTTGCGGCCTTCGCGCTTCGGGTCCTCGCGCAGCCTGATCACGGTGAAGGTGGCGAGCCCTACTAGGACTGCGACGGCGAAGAAGTCCTCGAGGAAGCCGACGAAGGCCCAGTGCCCGATCCCGGGGATCGCGAACTTCTTGCTGAACAGGTCCCCATAGGCCTCGATGATCGTCAGGAACAGGATGATGAAGCCCCAGAACGTCAGGAAGTGCGCGATGCCTGGCACCGTCCACTTCAGCAGCTTGCGCTGGCCGAATACCTCGGTGGCCTGCGTTTGCGCGTCACGGCCCGGGTGCTTCCTGACCGACTCGATTCGCTCCGGCGCGGGCTGCCCGCTGGTGCCGAGGCGGTAAAGCCAGAACAGCCGCCGGCCGGCCAGAGCGAACGCGACGGCAGTCAGGGCGAGTCCGATGATGATGCGAAGCGCCAAGTTAACCTCCGGGGACGACATCGGGAGCCAGCGTACGCCGCCCGGGCTCTTCGCTCAGAGACGCCAGGCCAGCACCGCTCGCGAGTGGATGCTCGGCGGCCCGAACAAGCTGACCAGGTAATTGCTCAGCGGCGAGCCGAGCGGGGTCACGGCGACGATCGCGGCAGGCCGCCAGAACTCGAAGTCGGCGCGGACCTGCGCAGGTGCCGGCGGCGTCCCCGCTGAAACTGGCCCCGCCGGGCTGCCCGTCGACAGGCCAGCCGCGTAGGCGACGCTCGCCAGTGCCCCGCCGGGCGGCAGCGCGGACGCCCAGAGCCGGTTCAGGTAGGTAGCCGTGAGCCTGGGCCCGAAGCCACCGAAGTAGGCCTGCCCGCCGGCGCCTGGCCCGATGAAGTAGCCGCCAGCCATCGAGCCTGGCTCGCCGGTGTCCGCCTGCCAGCGCATCGCCAGCGTCAGGATGTTGGTCGGGACCGGCACGACCAGCACGTTCGCCCCAGGCCGGAGCCGGAGTTCGGCGAACGCCCTCGTCCAGCCCGCCGGCAGCGGCGTGGCTGCCGCGGCGGGCAGCGGCGCGGGCAGCAGCGGCAGGCAGGCCAGGACGGCTGCTCCCAGGACGAGGCCGGGACCAGTGAGCGTCCTGCCGCGATGCCTGCCGGAAGCGGGGCGTGTTCCGGAAGCGGTTCGCGTGCCGGAAGCGGGGCGTGTTCCGGAAGCGGCTCGCCTGGCGGTGAGGCGCTTGCTGCCCTCGTCGATGCCGAGCGCGAGCAAGGCGGCGGCGAACCCGTCGGCAACGATGGACAGCCGGTCAGGCAGGACGGAAGAGAACAGCTGATGTTCTTCTAGCCAGTGCCACGGCAGGTACACGGCCATGACGGGCTGGCCGGCGATCGTGAGCCGGCCCCCGAGCGAAAGGACGACCAGGATCGCCAAGGCCACGGTGATCGCTCGCCCGGCAGGGCGGCGCCAGCAGACCACGGCCGCGGCCACGAGGGCGATGATCAGCGGCCAGCCAAGGTAGCCGAGGTACTCGGTCAGGCCGCCCTGGTAGCGCGCGGCGGCCGCTGCCGTGCCAGCGGTATGGAACAGCATGGCCGTCGACGGGTTCACGAAGTTGCCGGTGTCGTTGACGTAGAAGTCGAGCGGAACGAGCGCCCCGTGCTGGACGAGCCGGCCGGCGAACTGGGTGTGCAGGGCATGCCCGGCAAGCCCCAGCGTCACGGCGGCGCCGACGAGGAGGCCAGCGATCGCCGGCCAGGCCCGCCGCAAGGCCGCACGCGGCTGCATAACGCACAGGCAGCCCACAAGCACGACGCCGGCCAGGGCGGAAAGCAGCGCGACCTCCTCGCTGATGAAGACCTCCGCAGCGAGCAGCACGCCGAGCCGCACGCCACCGCGCACCGGGCCAGGCACGCGGGACAGCCATCGGCCCGGCTGGCGCGCCCCTGGCGGCAGGCCGACGGCGATCCGCAGCCCGGCGTCGACGATCAGCGGGGGCAGGATGGCGAGCTGCAAGTTGTAGTGGCCGACGGCTGACTGCACGAGTGCCGGGGAGAACCCGTACACCGCTCCGGCGAGGACGGCGGCGCGAGTGGACACCTGCCAGGTTCGGAGCACCCAGTACAGGGCCATTGCAGACCCGGCGAAGCCGACCGTCGTCAGCAACGTGAGGCTCACCTGCGGGCCGAAGAGCGTGGTAACCGGCGCCAGCACTACTGCCGGAAGCAGCAGCGAGGTGTTCCACATCATGTTGACGCCCTGCGGGGCATTCATGGCACTGCTGACCAGGGCGGGCAGCCTGAAGTGGCCCACCGCCGTCGCCGCGTACCGCATGTACCAGGCGAACAGGTCAGCGTCGGAGTGGTTACCCGCGACGGCGAGCGAGGCCGGATCGGACCACAGGTGCCAGGTGACGATCACCGAGGCGAGCACATAACACACGGGCACCGCGATCACAGGCCACCGGAAAGCGCCGTTCCGGTCAGCCGCGGACGGCGAAGCAACGGCCGGCTCGGCTTCGGCAGCCGGGCTCCTGGCCGTGAATGGAGACAGAAACTCCATCATCGCCACACGTTTACTATGTCGTCCTTCGCTGGCATGTCCGCCTCAGCCAGTCCCGACCCTATGTGATCGTCGCGCTGGCGTGGCGCAGCAATTGTCCGTTATAACCGCGGGCCGGCAGCCGTCAGCCCATCGCGGGCCGTCCCTTACCGGGCAACCCGCTAGCCTGAGTCTGGCGAGCCTGACGGCTGCGCTGTTACCAGGCCGAAGCTAGGCAAACCCACGGAAAACGAGCCGCACTTGGATAACGAGTCTCCGCGCTCGGCATGGCGGACCCGAAACCCGTCCGAGCCGGACGCCGCAGACCAGCCAGTCAGCGGACCGCCGGATCCTGGCCACGCGCCAGCGGGATCGGATGTCAGGCCGGCGGTGGTTCGTCGCGTCTCCGGCAGTCCCTGGGGTGCCGTCGCGCGCTGGGCAGGATCGGCGCGGCGGGCGCTTTCCGCCGGGACTGCCACTGCCCTGATCCTCGCCAGCCTGGTCGGTTGCGCGCTCGCCTTCGCCGAGAAAGAGGCCTGCCGGGCCGGCGCCTGGAACATCGGCGTAGAGCAATACCAGGCGCACTGCTACACCGACATCTACCCGCTGTACTTCACCGAAGGGCTCTCGGCCGGGCAGGTCCCGTACTACGACCATGATGTCGAGTACCCGGTCGTCATGGGCGCGGCCATGGAGGCTGTCGCGCTGATCGTGCACCCGATCACCAACCCGGCGATCAGGGGGCGCGAGTTCTTCGACGTGACCGTCGCGCTGCTCTGCGTGTGCCTCGTAGCAGGGGTCCTGGCAACCGCCTACTGCGCCGGCCGGAAGCGCCGCTGGACGGCACTGCTCGTCGCCCTGTCGCCTGCCCTGATCCTGAGCGCGTTCATCAACTGGGATCTCATCGCCATGGCGCTCACCATGGCGGGCCTGGCCGCCTGGGCCGCCCGAAGACCGGTGCCGGCCGGCGTGCTACTCGGCCTGGCGGTGGCGACCAAGTTCTACCCGGTGTTCTGCCTGCTGCCGTTGTTCGTCCTGTGCCTGCGGGCAGGCCAGCTGAGGACGTTCTGGGTGACGACGGTCTCCGCCGTCGCCACCTGGCTCGCGGTCAACCTCCCGGTGGCACTGACCGCGACGGCGGGCTGGGAAACCTTCTATAAGTTCAGCGAGTCACGCGGCGTCGACTGGGGTGCCATCTGGTACTTCTTCCAGACCGAGCACTGGCCCTTGGTCGGGGCGCTCACGCTGCACGCACTCAACTTGTCGTCCGCGCTGATCTTCCTGGTCGCATGCGCCGCCATCGTGGTGCTTGCGATGACCGCCCGCAGGAGGCCGCGATTGCCGCAGCTGATCTTCCTGGTGACCGCTGCATTCCTGCTGTCGAACAAGGTCTGGTCGCCGCAGTACGTCATCTGGCTGGTGCCTCTTGTGGTCTTGGCAAGACCTCGCCTCGGCGGCTACATCATCTGGCAGATCGCGGAGATCGGCTACTTCTATGCGATCTGGGCGTACCTGATCTACATCGTCGCTGGCCCGTCCACCTCGGGCGCGATAGGTCCTGGCCTGTACTTCGCGGCCCTGCTGGCAAGGTTCGGCGCGGTTGCGTTGTTGTGCGTTCTGGTAGTCAGGGACATCCTGCGGCCTGAACGCGACGTCGTGCGGGCGGACGGTGCGACCGACGATCCGGCGGGCGGCGTCCTGGACGGCGCTGCCGACCGGCTCATCCTCGCGCTGCAGCCCGCCTAGCCAGCGCCGCGGGACCGCCCGCAGGTGACCGTGAGGGCTGTCATCTCAGCTACCTGGCAGCTGCCGCGGCCGGCGGCTGCCAGCGCCATCTGCCCTGGTGGACGCGCCATCAGAGCAGCTAGAGACTGGCGCTGTAAAGTTGAGTCTAGTGGACTCAAGTCACTTGACTTTCGCGTGCTGAGGTGGCAAACTTGCGTCTGCTCGACTCAAGCTTTTAGGTAAAACGCAAGCAAGGCTCTGCATGAGAGCCAGAGAAACCAGGCCGACAACAAGGCCCCGACGACTCAAGGACTGACACATGGCACGAGCGGTAGGCATTGACCTCGGGACGACGAAC
>JASHXW010000158.1 GCA_030043395.1 Streptosporangiaceae bacterium | reverse complement strand
GGAAGCGCCTGGTAGGCGGCGTCGACCGCCTCAAGCGCGTCTTCCGCTGTTCCTGACGCGACCTCGGCGATCGGGTCCTCGGTGGCCGGGTCGATGACCGGCAGCACCCCGGCCCGCCCGGTCGACCACTCCCCGCCGATAAGCAGGCCGGTCGGGGCCTTCATTCCGGTGATGCTTGCCAGGTCCGCCGCCACGTCCCCTCCATGTTGTCGTGCATGCCCGGGCCGTGATGGCCTCGCGCATGCCCGACATTACCAACGCAGCAGTCATACCCCGTCAGGGCTGCGGTCAACTGAGCGGCATGGCAGCTAGGCGCCGGTGGCGCCGTCCGTGCCGTCCGCGCCGTCCTGGTCGGCCGAGTTCGGCTCCTGGGACGGTGGCTCTGCCTTGGAGCCAGTCTCTCCCGCGCCATCGGAGGCTGGATCAGGCTGCTCCGGCTCGTCATCCCCAGACGCCTGGGCCGTCCCGTCGCGTACGGGCTCGGCCTGGATCACCGCCGCAGCGGGAGTTTCGGCCGTCTCGGCAAGGAGCGCTTCCAGCCGGGCGCCCGTCAGGCGGCGGAAGGTCCGGTGGGTTCTGTTGCGGTCGAGGACGGCGACCTCGAGCTGGCCGGCAGTGATCTCGATCCGGTCCCCGTTGGCCTGAGCGGACATGCCGGCGATCGCCGCGGCCAGCGCGGCCGTCAGCGTCATCCCGTCGGTGTACCTGTCCTTCAGCACGGCGGCGATCGCCTCGGCCTGGCCGCCCATGGCGACGTAGCCGTGCTCGTCGTTGACCGAGCCGTCGAACGTGATCCGGTAGAGCTCGTCCTCGGGCGGCGCCTCGGCCACCTGGGCGACGACGATCTCGACCTCGAACGGCTTCGGGCTGTCGGTGAAGATCCCGCCGAGCGTCTGCGCGTACCAGTTGGCGAGTCCGCGGGCGGTGACGTCCTGGCGGTCGTACTGGTAGCCGGTCATGTCCGCGTAGCGCACTCCGGCCTTGCGCAGGATCTCGTACTCGTTGTAGCGGCCGACGGCGGCGAAGGCGATCCGGTCGTAGATCTCGCTGATCTTGTGCAGCGCCCGGGATGGATTGGGGGCGACGAACAGTATTCCGCTGTCGTACTGGATCACGACCCCGCTGCGGCCCCGCGCGATTCCCTTGCGCGCGTAGTCGGCCTTGTCCTTCATCGCCTGCTCAGGCGACACGTAGAACGGCATCGTCACCGCTAGTTCGTCCTTACTGGAGTTGTCGGCTTGGCTGGCGGCAAGCATCCGGCGGTCGCCGGGCTCGCGGCAGGGGCACTACTCGATGGCCCTGCCGCCCTGGCGGGCGATCGCGGGTGGTCCGTCCGGGTCGCTCATCCGCTCGGTGAGCATGGCCTGGGCGTAAGCGCCTGCCTGGTCGTCGGTCAGCCGCTCGTAGCCGTCTGCCGTGACCGTCACGATGAGCGGGTAGATCCGCCTGGTCATGTCGGGGCCGCCGGTGGCTGAGTCGTCGTCGGCGGCGTCGTACAGCGCCTGCATGCAGGCCATGATGGCCTCGGTGGCCTCCATGCCGTCGGCGTACAGCTTCTTCAGCGCGCCGCGCGCGAACACCGAGCCTGAGCCGATCGAGTGGAACCGCTGCTCTTCGTAGCGGCCGCCGTCCGCGGTGTAGCTGAAGATCCGACCTACGCCTTCGTCTGTGTCATAGCCGGCGAAGATCGGGACGACGACCAGGCCCTGCATCGCCGCTGCCAGGTTGGCGCGCACGATGCCAGCCAGCCTGTTGGCCTTGCCCTCGAGCGAGAGGGCCCTGCCCTCGATCTTCTCGTAGTGCTCGAGCTCGACCTGGAAGAGGCGGACCAGCTCGACGCCAATCCCGGCGACGCCGGAGATCCCGACGCAGGAGTACTCGTCGCTGCGGAAGACCTTCTCGATGTCCCGCTGGGAGATCATGTTGCCGGCCGTTGCCCGCCGGTCCCCGGCCATCACAACGCCGCCGTTGAATGCGGCAGCCACGATCGTCGTTCCGTGCGGCAGTTCCCTGGCCAGGCCACCCGAGCCGGTCAGGCGACCGGCGCTGGGCAGCAGCTCGGGCGCGGCTGCAGTGAGGAACTCGCTGAACGACGACGTCGCGGCGCTCAGGTAGGCCGTCGTCATCAGCCTGACCTTAGAGTCGTAGCCCAAGGGGATCCTTTCCTGGTGCCCACAGGTACGCCACTGACCCTACTGCCACCCCGCCATCAGTGGCAGATCCGGCCGCCGGGTTACTCGCCGCCCTTCTGGACGTAAGACCGGACGAACTCCTCGGCGTTCTCTTCGAGCACTTCGTCGATCTCGTCGAGGATCGCGTCGACGTCGTCGGTCAGCTTCTCCCTGCGCTCCTTGCCTTCCTCGGTGGGCTCGTCCAGGGCCTCGTCCTGGTCCTGATCCCGGCGAGTGGTATGCCGCTGACCCCCGGTGTCCTTCGTCGTCATCGGTCCCTCCGTGTTCGGTCGGTGTGCCGCAGCCTAAAACTATCCTCGCCCGCCGGCACAAGTACTAACCCTTTTCGACGTTTCAGACATTCCGACCGCGTTTGCGCGTCAAGCGGCGCTGGTTACTTGCCGGTGAGGGCGGTGACCAGCTCGGCGGCTGTGTCGCAGCGGTCGATCAGGGCGCCCACGTGGGCCTTGGTGCCACGCAGCGGCTCCAAGGTCGGGACTCGCTGGAGGGATTCACGGCCGGGAATATCGAAGATCACCGAATCCCAGGAGGCCGCAGCGACGGAGTC
>JASHXW010000157.1 GCA_030043395.1 Streptosporangiaceae bacterium | reverse complement strand
ACCGGGGCCTTCGTGCGGAACCTGTCTGGCGGCAGCTACAACTTCGACGAGCCTCAGGGCCTGGCCTTCGACGGCAGCCACATTTGGGTTGCCAATCTCGGCAACAACTCGATAACCGAGCTTGATGCGAGCACGGGGCAGTTCGTGGCGAACCTGTCCGGCGGCAGCTACGACTTCGATGCCCCGGATGCCATGGTGTTCGGCGCCGGCGACATCTGGGTCACCAACCTTCTTGGCAATTCAGTGACGGAGATCAACGCGAGCACCGGAGCGTTCGTGACGAACCTGTCCGGTGGCAGCTACGACTTCGACAGCCCTGGCGCCATGGTGTCCGGCGGCGGCGACATCTGGGTCGCCAGTCCAGGCGCCCAGGCGGTGACCGAAGTCAATGCCAGCACCGGAGGGTTCGTGGCGAAGCTGGCTGGCGGCAATTACGACTTCGACGGCCCGGACGGGCTGGCGTTCGACGGCAGCCACCTGTGGGTCGCCAATGATTACAACAACACGGTGACCGAGGTCAACGCCGCCAATGATGCCTGGATGCGGACCGCCGTGGGCAGCAGCTTCGGGCTAGACGACCCCGCCGGGATGGCTGCAGTCGGGGACAGGGTATGGGTGGCAAATAATGGCTCCAGCACGCTGACTGGCTTGCCACCCGGCTGACCAGCGATGTGTAATCCGTGACGGTGCCGCTTCCGTCCTGCGCCTGGTCATTCCGACAAGAGCAGCCGCTGCCAGGTGTCTGCCAGGAAGAGCTCGTAGCGTTCCGGGCTCCTGGACATGCGCGCATCCGGACTGACGCCTGCTACGGCACCATCCACTCGACCGCGAACGGTGAATTCACGAGCTGGCCGGCCTGGTCGTAACACCCGATCAAGAGCGACGGTGTTAGCTGCTGCCCCCACGACTCGACAACGCAGTTCCTCCCTACGTTGTTGACGGCGTTTACCTGCACGTCACCGCCCCACTTGCTGGCGTCGCCTGACGACCCGACCGGCAGTACCTCGTACAGGCCAGTCGAGTAGTGCACGACGGTGATCCGGGCTCCGCGGATGCTGTCGTACTGCACCGTCGGCTGGTACAGGGGCTTGCTCCCGTCGGCAAGGGCATTAGCGGCTACCTGGCCGCTGATTCCCATCAGGTTGCTGGCCGTGCTGTAAGTCACGACGAAATCGCTGTCCTGCGCGACGTGCCCGGCGCCGTAGCAGCCGACATCGACCAGCTCGCCCTTGGCCGAGCCGGTCCACCCCTGGAGCTCGCAGTTCACCGCCGTTGCCCCGATGCCCGTGAGCTTGACGACGCCTTGCGTGCCCTTCGTCTTCGGCCCGCCCAGGGTGACCTGGTACTTGCCGGTGCCGAGCAGCTTGACCGAGTTCTTCTTGTGCGAGGAGTTGTACTGGCCGTACAAGGTCAGCGGGCCGGACTTATTGTCCTGGTAGTCGAAGGAGTAGTCGAAGACGCCATGGCGCACCGCGTCGGCGTGAGCTACGACGAGCGTGAATGGCGCGTTTTGCGG
The DNA here is from genome assembly GCA_030043395.1 of Streptosporangiaceae bacterium. Next base: position 5,223 of record JASHXW010000157.1, on the reverse strand, counting down.
CGTGCCCGTGGCCGAGGTGTAGCAGTCGACGCTGACGCCATAGGCGCCTGAAGTTGATTCCCCCCATTGCGCGATAACGCAGAAGTCCGAGGTCCGGTAACTCGTGACCTGTGCCACCGTGGACTTGGTGGGCATCTTGGCGAACTGGACGAAGTACTCTCCCGTGACGGACGAGCTCTCGGTGACAGCGCCCGCGGCGCTGTCGGCCGAGTCGTAGGCGAAACGCGGGTTGAGCGGGCCGGTGCCTGAGTACCAGAGGTAACCGCCGGCCGCGGCCGGCGCCTCAGGCCGCGTGCCGCGGGCTGCGAGCGCCGAAGCCGACGAGGCCGTAACGATGCTGGCTGCCAAGGCTGACAGGCCGAGGACGATGCCAAGTAGCCTGCTCTTTCTGCGCGTGATTCTCATTCGCCCATCCGTTCCGCACGCCGCTGGACCGGGCATGCCGTCCAGGCCATTCTGCGGGCCACCCGAGCCTCAGGCCAGCCGGCGGCAGCCGTGGCAACTGCGCGACCCGCCCGTTCGTTAAGAAAGCACGGCCTGGCGGTGCTCGGCACCGTCTGGTCCGTCGTGCAGTTGCCAGTGCTTTGCGTTGCGGCCCCGGGCGCCGATCCGGCCGCCGCGGAGGCGAGCCTGGTGAGCGCAGGCATCGTCCGTAGACTCATGTCCACGTCTACCTGGCCGATGAGTCCTGTGCACTGCCGGCAACCGCGAAGCTGCTGAAGGCGAGGATGCCCTTTGCCGTTCTTCCTGGTCAGGCTGCTGCAGGCCAGACCGCACCGGCACGCACTGATGTTCATCAGCGGCGTCATCGGCTGCATCCTCGTCGGCGGCGTGGCGTTCTCAGTGACACAGCACCTTCCCGTTACCAGAGGGTGGTACTGGGCACTGGAAACCGCTACGACGGTCGGCTATGGGGACGTGACTCCGAGCAATGCCTCGGGCCGTATCGTGGCTTCGCTTGTGATGCTCACGACGATCCCGATGCTTGCCGCTGCATTCGCGCTCCTCACGGGCTCGGCAGTGGCGAACGGAGTAAGGAGGATCATGCAGGCGGTAGCGAAGTTCCCGGAAGGCTCGTACCGGCTCGTCCTAGGCATGCACTCAGCGATTCCGGTCGTGCTCGAGGAGCTCGCGTACGGCGGCGACGCGGTAGTGCTGGTTGCCGACGTTGATCCTTCCACCGTTCCCTCGCACGTTCACTTCGTACGGGGAGATCCAACCTCTGAGGACGCCATCCGCTCAGGTCGCCCCGAAGGCGCGGTGCACATCCTGATCGCTGCCCAGGACGACGGCGACGTCCTCGTTAGCGCCGTCCTGGCCCGCCAGGAGGCGCCTGACGTTCCGATCACGGCGCTCGTAGGCTCGCGCAGGCTGATCCCCGCCCTGCTGGACATCGGGGTCGCCCGCGTGCTTTCGCCGGACGACTTGGTGGGACACACCATAGCCAAGGAGCTCGAGGCACCTCATGCCGGCGAACTGCTGACGCACCTGGTGCGCGGCGAGGAACACCGGCTTGTCGAGCACGTCGTTGAGGATGGCGCTCAACCGCTACGCCTGAGCGAAGTCCGAAACGCGCGGCAGGGCCTGATCCTCGGCGTCGTGCAGCATGGTGCCGTCTCCCTTGGCGTGGTCGAAGATCCGGAAGTAAGGCCGGGTGATGTCCTGCTCGTCGTCGAGCCCAACGGGTATCACCACCGGGCAGTCAAGGGAGTGGCCCGGGTTCGCGAGTAAGGCAACGCTCGGGCCGCCTGCTGAGGACTGGGCGAGAGCTGACCTGCGTCAGGCCCCGGGCTCGGGCGGACGTTCGCGCTGCAAGTAGCCGGCGGTCATGCCGCCGTCGACGAGCAGCGTGGTTCCGGTGATGAACTCCGCATCATCGCTGGCGTAGAACACCGCTGCGGCGGCGACGTCGCGGGCCTGGCCAATTCGCCCGATGGGTGGCAGCGGCCACTCCCCGCTCTCGCCCCTGCCCTCCTCGCCGGGCGGCGCCATGTGCCGCATGCCGGGCCAGATGTCGCCCGGGCAAAGCACGTTCGATCGCACGCCGTCCTTGCCGAGATCCAGGGCGAGCATCCTTCCCAGCATCACGGTGGCTGCCTTCGTGACCGAGTACAGGCCTGTTGCCTGCTCGCCCCAGATTCCGGCGTCGGAAGCGATGTGAATGATGCAGCCCCGGCTGCGGGCCAGGTGCGGATAGCTGCGCTGCGCGTACAGCAGGTAGCCGCGAACGTTGACGTCCATCACCCTGTCGTACTCGGCGAGCGGGGTGTCGATGAGCCGGGCTGTCACGCCGATCCCGGCGTTGTTCACGAGCACGTCGATGCCGCCGAGGTGATCCGCGGCAGTGTCCACCGACCAGGCGACTGCGCCGGGGTCAGAGGCATCCGCCCGGACGAAACGCGCCGCAGGTCCGAGTGCGTGCTCCGCATGGCTGCCGAGATCGGCGTCTCGGCCGGTGATGACAACCCGCGCGCCCTCGGCCAGGAAGCGCTGGGCGATGGCGAATCCCAGGCCCGTGGTACCGCCCGTGACCAGCGTTCGCCGACCCTCCAGCAAGCCCATGGTCGGCCAGTTTAGGACGCACGACCACTTGCGCTACCCGCTCAGCGCCGCGATTCTGTCGCGCAGCGCCGGATTGGCGATGTTCGCGGCGACCGTCCTAGCCAGCGGCAGGTTCGCCCGGTCGCCGTGCTCGGCCTGGTAGACCAGCGCCCATGCGATGAACTCGGGCAGGTCCGCGCGCACCGCATCCTGGTACAGCCGGCTGGCCAGCGGCAGCACCAGGTCGGGCTGCTGGGTCGCGGCCACCTCAAGCTGTCCGAGGCCCACATAGCCCGAGACCCACACGTAACGGTCCGGCACGCGGTCGCAACGGCGCCTTGCCTCCGTGATCCACCCGGACGCCGTTGCGCTCTCACCGCAGTGCAGGGAGAACAACGCGAGCGCACGGCCGGCCATTCCTTCCCAGCACGGGTCGCCGAGCTGGCAGGCCAGGGCGAACGCCTGCTCCGCGTCGTCACGGGCCTGGTCGGGATGCCCAGTTGTCAGCAGGCAATGCGCCCTGATCGCTTGCGGCCAGGGCAGGAAGGCGTTCCACCGTTCCTGGTGGCAGATCGCCACGCTGGCCTCCGCCGCCTTGACGGCCTCGCCAGTCCGGCCCGTCAGCAGCAGCGATCGCGCCATCACGCCGATCGACCAGGCTTCCTGCTGCTTGCTGGCTGCTCCACGTGCCACGCGCGCCGACTCGGTGAGCAACCTCACAGCCGCGTCATGATGGCCTTGGTCTGCCTGGTTCATGCCGCGAATCGCGAGCACCCGGGCGCTGAGCCCGGGCTGGTCGCATGCCTTGGCGTAGTCCCACGCCTCGCGTAGCGCCCGGGCTGCCGAAGCGTGGCGGCCAGCCTGCACATCGATGAATGCCAGCTCGCGCAGGATGTCGGCGGTCAAGGCGAGGTTGCTGAGCGTCCTGGCGACGGCGAGCGCCTGGTGCAGCACCACGGCACCCTCGCCGTCGAGGCCGCGGACTGCGTGGACCAGCGCGGAGCCGAGCGCTCGCAGCACGTCGGCGCGCAGTTCGGCTTCCCCTGACTTGTCCGCCTCCTCGGCCGCGTGCCTGAGCGCTTCCACGCCGGCATCTGCCGAGCCGGCATCCAGGGCGGCCGTCCCGGCCCGCAGCAAGGACCTGGCCACGACCGCAGCGCGCAGTCCGCCCGAGGCCCGGGAAGTCGCTGACCAGGCGGCTGACCGAAGCGCTGGGGACGGGGTGATCCCTTCCCTGGCGAACGCGGCTTCGCAGGAGGCCAGGTACACGGCGGCCCGAGCCGAGTGCCCTGCGGCCACCAGCGCGCGCAGGAACAGTTCCTGCGCGTTTTCGTCAAGCATGTCGAGAGCGGCTGCGCGCCCGGCAACCTCCGCAGCCGACTCGGCGTCACCGCCAGCCAGCAGCCCCAGCGCTGCGTTGCGCAGTTCCTCCATCGACCGTGCAGCGCACTGGCCACGAGCCAGGGCCAGCCACATGTCGAAGGCCGGGCTGTCCCGCGGATCGATCCCGGCCAGAAGCTCTCCTCCGATATCGCTGGCCGGCAGTGAGCCACGCCGCATGGCCAGGACGTCGACCCAGATCAGGCTCTCGTCCACGCGGATCGGATCGCCTCGCAGTAGGCCGGAGTCGCCGAAGCAGCGGCGCAGATCGGCCAGGCACCAGCGCAGCGCGCCGAGCGGGTCATCGGCCTCGGCGAAGAGTTCGGCCGCGAGTTCAGCCCTGGTCAGCGGCCGATCAGCGAGGGCGAGCCTGCCTAGGACGGCCCAGGATTTCTGCCCGCGCGGCGGCGGGCACGGCTGGCCGGCACCATCCTCAATCCGCGGATGACCGAGCAGCCGTACCCGCACGCGCGCGCTCATGACTGCCGTTCAGCGGGTCCCGGCGGCAGCCGTCTGGCCTTGCAGCGCGTGCACGTCGGCGGTCGACAGGGCATTCCCGCCGATACCCCAGTCGCCACTGCGCACCTCCTCCAGCACCACCCAGGTGACCGGCCGAAGGCTCTCGCCCTCGACTTCGACCATCGCTTCGGTGATCTTGCTGATCATCTCCTTCTTCTGGGCCGGCGTGAACACATCCTCGATGACCTTCACCGTTACTAGCGGCATCGCTTTCCCCTCTCCATGATGGACTTGCGATGCCACTACCGTCGCGCCCCTGCGTGTGAGGATTCGTGTGACGTCGAAGGCGCCTGCGTACCTTATTCGCGCTGCGCGACTGGCGTTACTGGCGCGAGATTTCCGCCCGCGCGACTGCGTCGGCACCGGTGGCTTCGGCGGTCGCGTCACGGGCGGACACGATCTGGATGTCCACCCGGTCAAGCGCGCCCTCGAACGGGAACTCGCCGGAGTACCTGCTGCTGACGGGCGAGCCGTGATCGTAGCCGACGCTCGGGCCGATGCTGGACAGGATGTACAGGACGAGCGGGATCTCCACCCGGCCACAGGCCGAGCCGTTAATCAGCAGCGTCGCCTGGCCGCTCCCACCTTGCGAGCGGCGGAACCTGACGCCCACGACCGAGCCGCCGCACGGGACCTCGATGTCGGATTCGGCGACGTGATGCTCGCCGAAGCAGTTGTAGTCGAACACCAGCCGGTCGCCGAGTATGAAAAGGCTCAGGCCGGAGTTCTGGTTGCCCGCGGCGTACAGCACGCCGCCGGCTCCGGCTGGGCGGTCGATGACCG
>JASHXW010000156.1 GCA_030043395.1 Streptosporangiaceae bacterium | reverse complement strand
GGCTGGTCAGGTCCGTGATCACGATCACCCGCCGCCCCGGACGCGCCCTGTACTGCGTCCGCACCGCCACAGCACCCACCGCCGCCATGCCCAGAGGATACCCCGACCGCATCCATCTGCGAAACTCTGTTCGAACCCCGGCGGTGCGAATTGACCTGGAGGTGACGCGCCCGGTCCGGCAGTGACCGGCAGCATCGCGATTTGGCTCGCCCTTGTGCGTGGCTGCGCCGCCTGCAATCTTGAAGAAATTACAGCGCTCACCAGCTGCGCCAGTAGGCGCCGGTAGTTTCGCGGCACGGGCGGCACGGCGCCCGCAGTTGGACAAGCCGTCGCGGCGCCCGGTGCGGCGACACGGACGTGCTGTGCTGCCGAGGCAAGCACTGCTCCGCTTCTCGATCAGACGGAGCCCGTGGGCTGCCAGAGATTCAACAGGTCTGTGGCGCGCTCAACGGTGGGATGGACGGTTTGCAGATAGGCGCGGACGGCGCGGTTGCCCGTTTGCTCGGTGCTGCGCATTCCGGACACCAAGTCCAGGGGCACCACGTATGCGAATCCGCGTTCCTCGGCGCCAAGTATTGCGTAGAGCACGCAGCAGATCAGCTCGACGCCGCCGATGATGAGCCCGTCGATGTCCCAGTCCGACAGTGCCCGCAAGAATTCCTCGCTTTGCCAAATGTCGAACCGGTACTTGCGGACTACGCGCGATTCCGCGACCGGCTCAAGGAACAGTTCTGCTCCTGGCGAGCCAGCGACGCATAGGTGCGAGTTTTCCTCCCAGCGGCGCTGACGCGGAGTGAGCCGGGCTGGATCAAGGAGCTGCTGGGAGTACAGGACTCGCATACCCAGCCGGGTGGCATCGCGTGCGAAGTCGTTCGCACGCAGAGCCGCTTTGGCGTTGGCCGAGGTCTGTTCAGGATCTTCATTTAGTCTTGATGATCGGCAAAAGTCGCTCTGGAAGTCGACCAGGACCACGGCTACACGGTCGGGTTCGAGCTTGCTGAGTTCGCTAAGCTGATCCGGCCTTTCCACGAGACCCATGCTGCATCACGTTGACCTCGCCGTATACCAGGTTCACGGCAACGTCGTATACGCCGTCCGTCGGCTCCGTAAGCCCGGGCATCCAGCCCGCGCAACGAGCAGCGGGTCAGCTCATCACTCCGGCGGGAGCCTGCCGAGAACGCGCTCTAGCCTCAAGCGATGGAGCTGGACTGCGGATGGTGGACAAACTGGTCATCGAAGCGGCTATCCGGGCGGTGACCGAGGGCATGCCTTCCACTATCGCCCGGCGGCTTGATGAGGTGAATCCGATTATCCCGCTCCGCACTCCCCAACGAATCCAAGATCATCTCCGGAATCGACAAGATGACTGATGCCGGAAGCCGACCCATGCAACGAACTTGAGACGGCCTTCGGAGCAGAAGGGACGCTCGGCATCCGCGTTCATGCCCCGACCCAGTTACAGAAGGTCTGCGCCGGCGACTGGCCGGCGGAGGTCAGCCGAAGCGGGCCGCAGCTCCTTCCGCCACGTCACACAGCGCCGTGATCGCCCACAGCTGAGACAGGCGAATCAGGACGAGGTCGTGCCGGAGAATGCTGCTGATCATCCAAACGGGCCGGCCCGACTTTGGAGGGTTCGTGCGATACCTGGTCTCAAGCCCGGCCGTGGATCGGGTCGGCTGGATCCTCGACGGCCTGAACGGCGCGGCGGGCTGGGGCCGCGACGCCGCCGACGTGCTCGCGCCCGAATTCGCAGCGCTCGTGTCGCCGGATGCGTTCACAGAGCGGGTGCGGCAGCGCGCGGCTGCCTTCGCACCCGGCGTCGTGACCGGCCTGGACACGGGCGAGCACATGGCCCGGGCGCGGGTTCGGGTCCGGGACGGCAGCGTGCAGGTCGTGACCTGCGCGGTGGAGCCCGCAGCTCCGCACCGGATCAAGGACACATGGACGATGGCGCTGATCCCGTCCGTCTTGACACCGCGGCTCCCAGCGGACTTCACCGGGTACCAGGAGCTAGCCGGCCGCGGCGCCGGCGCCGGGCTGATCGTTTTCTCCGGCCTGCCGGGAACGGGCAAGAGCACGCTGGCCGAGGCCGCCGGACGGCAGCTGCGGGTCCCGGTATTCTCGGTGGACTGGCTGCTCGGGTCGCTGACGCCGTTCGGCGGTTACCACCTAGACGAGCCGTTCGGGATCGGCGAGGAGCTGCTCACCACGCTCGCCTTCCGGCAGCTTGAACTCGGCCAGTCGGCGATCCTTGATTTCCCTGCTGAAGACCTGGCCACCAGGACCCGCTGGCGGACCCTCGCGCACACCGCTGGCGCGGTGTTCCGGGTCATCGTCTGCGCCTGCTCGGACCGGGATCTGCACCGGGCCCGGCTGGAACACCGGAAACGCGGCATCCCCGGTTGGCACGACGGCGGCAACTGGGCCAACATCGAACAGCGGCTAGCGGAGTTCCCGCCGTGGACCGGCGAGGTGCTGACCATCGACGCCGCCCAGCCGCTGGCACAGAACCTGGCCACCGTGCTCCACTACGTTACTGACTGGCGGGCCCTAGCGCAGGCTCCAGCCAGGCGGCTCCCCTAACGGCCGGCTACCCGAATCCAAGATCATCTCCGGATTCGACAAGATGGCTGAGGCAGATATGGGTTCGTGCGTCTCACGAACGTGGCGAGTCCCAGGTCACGTTCGCCAGGTTGGCTGAGACGGGACATCAGGTGTCCCGTCTCACGGAAGATGTCGAACATCTTCGCGGACTGCACGCGCGCCTACCTGCGCTGCTGGCCAGCCAGGCGCCGCACGCGCGGTCCGGCGCCGACGGCCATTGCTCCTCGGCAACGACATGGCAGAGTCGGAGAGCGCCCTGCTCGTGCAGATGCCCGCCGCAGCCCCAATCGTCGTGTGACCCCTTGACCAACGCAACGTCAGGTCGAGCTTGCCCCCGGATCAACCAGCGGTTGCGCGAATACGTGGCCGAGTGGCTCTGGACCGACGTATTGCTGGCAGCGGCAGTCCTGCACTGCGCAGCCGCCGGTCGTCGGGCTGTGGAAGCTTAGATGATGGCTACATCCGCAGATGGGCTGCGGGTCCGGCGGCCGCCTGAGCGCAGCCTGCCTCTTCTCCTCAAGCTCGCCTTTGGCCGCGATAATTGCCAGCCTCCGCGAGTGGCCACGCTGCAGTGCCCCGCCCACGACCGGCGGCACGATAAAGATCAGCCACCAGTAGCTCTCGGCGAATTTGGCCAGGGCATTCACGTCATCATCTTGCCGCATCGTCTGTGGGGAAGCCAGTCCGTGCGCTTGCCAGGGCGCGCGATGCATCCCCTGCCCCACCACCATGGCCAACGATCCTCAGTGCGCAGGCACAGATCGCCTGAAGTCCGAAGCAGCTTAAGGGTGTTGCTTCAACCAGTGATGCACTTCGCTTACCCGGTGCTTCAGAAGCGTGAGGTGCCCGTCGTCTTCGAGCAGCCGGGCTTCGGCCCCCGGGATGTGGGTGGCGAGCCACTGGCCGTGCGCGAAGGGAACGAACTTGTCCTGCCTGCCGTGCAGGAGCAAGACGGGGACGGAGATGTCGGCCAGCTCGAATCCCCATGGCCGGATCAGGCCGTAGCTGTCGTCCCACCATCCCTGACTGCCTGGAGCGAGCGCCTCACGATTGGTGCGGATCGTGTATTCGGCCAGGTCATCTGTGAGGGACGCTGCGTCGGCCGGCGACAGGAATGGTGCCCATAGGTCGGCCAGGCCGCTGGCGGTGGTAGCCAGTTGTTCCTTCCTCGCTTCGTCCAGGCCGGCCCGCACCTCGTCGGGGTTGGTGAGCGCGAGCCGATATGCGTCGGCGGCGGACAAGCCGTCGTACCAGTCCAGTCCTTCGGCATCGTGAGGCGCAAACGATGCGAGAGCAGCTGCGGCTGTCACGAGATCTGGGAGCAAGGCCGCGCATGCCAGCACACGCGGTCCGCCACCGGAAAGGCCCCACATTGCCAGCCTGCCGATCTCAAGCGCGGCGCAGATATTCCTGACGTCGGTCGCGCAATCGGCGACGGTGCGCCCTGGCTGGGGGGTCGAGCCGCCGTACCCAGGCCGGTCATAGCTGATGAGCCGCAGCCCCAACTCGGCGGCATCCGCCACGTTGGGGCCATACAGATGCCGTGACATAGGCGTGCCATTGTGGATGAGCACGGGGCTACCTGCGAGATCACCGCCCTCGTGAACCGCAAGAACCCGGCCATCTGGCGTGCGAACGGTCCGTTCCATGTCAGCTCTCAGGTTTCCCGGGACTGGGCTTTGCTCCGGCAGGAGTAGTACACGTTTTATACACGTCAAGTGTATGCTAGGTGTATGAGCAAGGTGCGCACGAACATCGAGATCGAAGACATCTACGTCGAGGCGATCATGGACCGCTACGGCCTCCGGACCAAAACCCAGGCCGTCGACCTAGCGCTGCGTCACCTGGCCGGCCAGCCCATGACGCGCGAGGAAGCTCTGGCCATGCGCGGCGCGCACGCCATCTCCGATCCCCCGGCCGACACAGCACCGCTGGATACGGCGTGATCCTTGCCGACACCTCCGCGTGGGTGGAGTACGACCGCTCCACCGGCAGCCCGGCCGACGAGCGGCTGACCGAGCTGATCGCGGCTGACGGCCCGGTGGCGGTAACCGAGCCCATCGTGATGGAAGTCCTGGCCGGCGCGCGCAACGACAAGCGCGAGGACGACCTGCGGCGGCTGCTGCTGCGATTCGCGCTGCTGCACCTTGACGCGGCCGCCGACTTCGACGGCGCGGTGCGAATCTACAAGCGTTGCCGGAAGGCCGGCGTCACCCCGCGCGGCCTGATCGACTGCATGATCGCCGCCGTTGCATGGCGCCGAGGAGCGACGGTGCTTGCCCACGACGCTGACTTCGACCGCGTGGCTCGGGTGATCGGAATCGACCTGGACGGTGCATCCCTCCGCGCCTAGCTGGATCGGAACCCGGTTCGGTGGGACGTGCCAGCTGGTGGCGGATCCGCCGGCTGAACCAGCACCGGCAGCACTGGCGGGCGCAGCCAGAGAACACCTCCGCAGCGGGCTGTCGCATGCTCGGCCGCAGATGCGGCGAGTGCGGCGCCAAGCCGGGATAGATATGCCTTCGTGCGCGGGAACGTGACATCCGATGTGTAGATGAGACCCGGCACGTCGTTTCCAGCCGCCTCGTGTGCCCGTCGAAGGCTCTCGAAGTCCGGGACATTGTTCGTCACCAAGATCCGGCCCTCGGTCAGCGCGGCCTGGAAGATCTCCAGGTCCGATAGAGCGCGCAGGACGGGATCCGCAACGACCGCCCGGCAGTCGATGCCGCGAGCAACGAGGTCTTCGGCAATCGTGGGCGAGAACATCTCGTCGAGGAGCAACGCGTCGGGCACGCTGCAAGACACCCCTCTCACAGCCCCAGCAGTCGCTGCTGGCGTTCCCATGCCGCCTGTGCCTGCGCGGCCTCCGCACGCGCCTTGTCCAGGAAGTCGTCGATCTCCTCCGGATAGTCACCCCAGTAAGCCAGAGCGGCCCGAATGAACTGCACGGGCGTCCCTGACGTCTCGGCGACGACCGCGAGCACCTCATCGCCCGCCAGCGCGGGCTCAGCTTCGCGGACCGATCGGATAGCTCCGATGACCTCCCACACATCCGGGCCGCCAACCAGCCGCGCCCTGCGCCCGGACGGGCCGTCCTTGAACGTGATGAGCGGGTGCTCACGAATTCGCAGGGCCTCATCGACGAGCCTGCTGGTGGCGCTGGACAGGGTCAGGTCCCGGTTCGCTGCGACGAACGCCGAGAGCCGCCCGAACACGCGCGGTTCGAACCGGACCGACGACGGGCTTGGAGCAATTACCATGTAGGACAATGTATGTGCTTGTAGGCAACAGGGCAAGCGACTTGCTCTCTCCCATTCCCGGGCAGAGTTTCTGGCATCGTGGCAGTAGGTGTCGATTCGGCGGTGACCACTTCGTAGCGGGACTGAGGGTCGGCCACGGACCGGCCCCGGATGACGAACGGGAGTGATCGTCATGACGCAATACCTGCTCGCGCTGTACCGCGACTACGCCCTTCCCATTCCGGCGGAGCGGACGCGAGAGGTCTGGGCCGGAGTGAACGAGGTGGTCGACAAGATGACGGACGCTGGCGCGTTCGTGTTCAAGAGCGGCATGGAAGGCAGCGCGGAGTCAGCGACCGTAGTGCGCCCGACCAGCGATGGCTTCCTGCTCACCGACGGGCCATACGTCGAGACCAAGGAACATCTCGCCGGCTTCTGGATCATCAACGCCTCCGGCCTGGACGAGGCCCTGGAGTGGGCCAAGCTCGCAGCAGCCGCGGAACAACGCCCGATCGAAGTCCGCCCGTTCTTCGGCGGGGACCTCGACGACGCACTAGATGAGCCGTCCGACGCGCACTGACCCGCCCCGCGCTACGACCACCGACCCCTGCCGGTGACCGCCGAGGCTGTCTTCCGCCGCGAGTACGGTCGCTGCGTGGCCACCCTGATCCGCTTCCTCGGCGACATCGACGCCGCCGAGGAAGCGGTGCAGGACGCATTCACCGTGGCGGTCGCCAGGTGGCCATCGGACGGCCAGCCGCCCAATCCTGGTGCATGGATCGTCACGACCGCCCGCAATCGGGCCATCGACAGGCTGCGCCGCGAGTCGGTGCGTAACGAGCGGCACGCGCAGGCCCATCACCTGCATGGTGCCGCAGCTCAGACCGTCGGCGATATTGACCTAGCCCAGGAGGTGGACGCCGTGCCCGATGACCGGCTGCGGCTGATCTTCACCTGCTGTCATCCGGCGCTGAACCAGCCTGCCCAGGTCGCGCTAACCCTGCGGTTGCTCGGAGGGCTGCGCACGCCCGAGATCGCGCGCGCCTTCTTCGTCTCCGAAGCAACCATCGCCCAGCGAATCGTCCGGGCCAAGCGCAAGATCAGGGACGCCCGTCTCCCCTATCGAGTGCCTGCGGAAGCCGAGCTTCCCGCCCGCCTCAAACCCGTCCTCGCCGTCGTCTACTTGATCTACAACGAAGGCTACGTAGCGACCACCGACTCCCTGATCAGGCTTGACCTCTGCGCCGAGGCAGTTCGGCTCGCCCGCGTGGTTGCCGAACTGATGCCCGACGAGCCGGAGGCACTGGGGCTGCTGGCACTGCTCTTGCTGCTGCACGCCCGCAGGGCCGCGCGCCTCACGACTGACGGTTCGCTGGTTCGCCTGGCCGAACAGGACCGACGGCTCTGGGACCACGGTCTGATAGCTGAAGGGCAAGCGATCGTGCGTCAGTGCGTTCTGCGCGGCCGGCCCGGCCCGTACCAGATACAGGCCGCCATCAACGCTGTCCATTCCGTGGCGCCCAGCGTTGACGACACCGACTGGAACGCGATCCTGACGCTCTACGACCAGCTCTACGCCCGCACGCCGACGGCGGTCGTCGCACTCAACCGGGCGGTCGCGCTCGCCGAGGTCCGCGGCCCCGCTATCGGCCTCGCTGCTGTAGACGACCTGCGTTCTTCGGGCCTGGATAGCTACTACTTGTTCCACGCCGCGCGCGCCGACCTGCTACGCCGCCTTGGCCGCACGAGCGAAGCTGCGGACGCCTACGCGAGCGCCCGCGATCTCACTACGAACCAGGTCGAACGGGCCTTCCTCGACACCCAGCGCGCTAGTCTCAGCCGACCAAGTTCGGCTTAGGAGGCAGGGCGAACTACGAAGCGTCCGAACGGTCCGGGTCACCTGTCTCCGCCAGGGTGGAGGTTGGCCCTGTCCCAACCCAGCGTGCGGCCAGGCCGCAGCGAGTACAAAGCACGCGTATCTTCATAGCCGCCGGCTAAGGCCAAAGTCGACTGAGGCCCATGGCACGCGAGCATTAACGGCTCGCCTCGCGGCGGGTGGGGTGGGCATCATGTCGGCATGCCGTTTCCGAACCTTGAGGCAAAGCACAATGGCCGGCCGTATGCGACGGCGCGCCAGTTGCTGCAGTACGGCGAGTCGCAGGGCAAAGCGCAGTCCGCTGCACCGCGGGCCGTCATCTTCACCTGGCAGGGTCAGCTGGAGAAGCGCGTACGGGAACGCCGGAACTATAAGGAACTCCCCCACGCCGGAGCCGGATCGGCCTTTCTGCAACTGAGCCCTGGCCTGGGCCTCGCCAGGCTTCCGATCGGCGCGCCGGTCGCAGCCATCGCTATCGAGGAGCTGCACGCGCGCGGCACCGAACGGATCGTCGGCGTCGGCACGGCCGGTGCGCTCGATCGGCGACTGGGCGCAGGCGACCTGGTGACCTGCTCCGCAGCACTACGCGATGAGGGAACATCGCACCACTATGCGCCGCCGGAGCCATTCGCACTCCCCGACCCGGAACTGACCAGGAAGTTGCGAGAA
>JASHXW010000155.1 GCA_030043395.1 Streptosporangiaceae bacterium | reverse complement strand
CACGGGGCGGAGTAACCAATCCTGACCAGGATGGCGCGGATTTCAGGCGACAGCGCAGTGAAGAGGGCAAGCTCGGCCGCTCCCAGCACGGTTATCAGGCCCGCGCGGGCCTCCAGGTCACCCACGGTGATATGCCTGACCCAGAGGCTGCCGATCGCAGCGGCGCCGAGCAGTGCCGACCTGATCACGGCCCGGGTAGTGACCGGCGTCGCGCTGAAGTCACCGAAGCAGCCGCAGCCGATGTCCGGCCGGGAGCCGCGCAGGTCGATCAGCGCGTAGGTCGCAACGGCGAACAGCAAGACCGTGCCTACCCGGAAGGTCATGGCGGCGTCGTCGTACCAGAAGGTGCCCGAGGTGAGCAGCAGCCCGGCTCCGAGCACGAACTCCACCAGATACAGGCCCGCTGCGGCCCAGCGGCGCGCCTTGATGGGAACAAGGACGGGCGGGCCGAAGACGGGTTCGAGCGAGCGAGCGCGCACCGCGCGCTGGATTTTGATCAGGCTGGCGCTGAGCAGCATGAGGGCCAGCACCGGCATCTGCACGTCCCCGAGGGCGACGACCAGGTTCATCTCACCGCCCGATCATGAGGGTCGCGTTGAAGCAGCCTTCCTCAAGCTGGCCGCCCAGGGCGACGAAGCCGGCGAGGGTCAGGTCTGCGATGCGTCCGCGAGGGGAGATGCGGCAGGTGACGCAGTGGTCGTTGAACATCCTCGCGACCGGCGCGCAGCCGGTGACCGGCAGCGTCGCGATCAGCCCGGTGCACTCATTGCGGATGCTCACGGCCGTGCCGACTGCCAGGTACGGCAGGTGGCGGTACGCGGGCGCCGAACCAGGGGTAACGCCTGCCTCCGTGTCCTCGGCGCAGCCCGCCGCCGGGTCGATGGCCGGGTAGCACACGCCAGGCTCGGCGTCTGCAGGTTCGCCCGCCGGCTCGTGCCAGACGGCTGATCCGGCGATCGCCTCGGGTGCGCGGTCGCGACCAAGGCGCTGTCCCGGCACCGCGTTGCTCAGGTATTGCGGCTGCGAGGTGGCCGGGATGAGCCCCTCCAGGTAGCCGGGCCTGCGCAGTCCGACCACGTCGATCAGGTAGCCGGGCTTGAGGTACGGGAACCTGACCTCGATCTTGCTGCTGGCCTCGTCGGGGATCACGACGGTCCGCAGATCCCTGGCCGAGCTCTCCTCGACGACCAGGCGGCCAGATTCGCAGCTCATGATCGTTCCGGTAGCCCGCCCGATGTTGGCCCAGATCCGGTCAGCGACGTCATGCCGGGCCCGCAGCACGCGGACCGCCACGTCGTCGCCGCGACTGAGCATCATCGGCTCTAATGGTCCGCCGCGCCATGCGATGGTGTCGGCGGTGAGGGCGAATCGCTGTTCGCCGGCAGCGCCGGAGATCGTGATGACGTTGGGGGCGACATCGACGATCTTGCCCGTGGCGGCCCCGTAGAGCGCGGTTGCAGCGGATCCAGGCCGCCGTGCCGAGCCGTGGCCTGCTGTCCCGGCCGGGCCGCGTCGGCTCGCCTGCCCGGCGCTCCCTGGAGCTTGCGGCTGGAACATGGCTGCCTTCAACTGGCGGCGCCGGGCGAACCGCGTCGCGTCGCTGAGCGCGGCGCCTGGGCACCGCTCGCAGCACACGCTGGCCACTGTCAAGGCCGCACCAGCTTTCCGAGATGAACAAGCCCGGGGCTCGACCATGCGTAGCAATCCCGCTTGAAGTCAAGCGTTTTCCTCGATCTTCTCGGCGTGATGCGTGTCCGGCATGTCGTGCAGTTCAGCGCTGAGTTTCGATCCCGATCGACCCGTATGCCTCTGACCTGCAATGCGTGACCCAGGGTAGTGGTGTGACAGCGGAGCGTTGTTAGTACCGTTAGCAGGGTGAACAGCGGGGGCCGTCACGGTGGCGAGTACGACCGCGGGCGCGTCCCCCGGCAGGGCGGAGCGGCGAGCGTCGAGTCGGCCTGGCAGCCGCCCGGTCCTGATGTGACCGGTGCCCAGGAGGCGGCATTCCGGGAGTTCGTGACGGCGCGCGGGCGGGCCCTGCTGCACTCTGCGTACTTGCTGACCGGCAACCTGGCCGATGCCGAAGACCTGGTGCAGGCGGCACTCGCCAAGACCTATCAGGCCTGGGACAGGATCGAGGACCGCAAGGCGCTTGACGGATACGTCCGGCGCGCGATGGTGAACACCCACATTTCCTGGTGGCGCCGGCGCAGGCTGGATGAGTACCCGACCGACGAGATCCCTGACCTTCCCGTGGCCGAGACGTCGGGGGAGAGCGAGCTTCGCGACACCCTCCAGCGCGCGATCGACCGGCTGCCGCAGCGGATGCGCGCCGCGGTCGTGCTCAGGTTCTTCGAGGACATGACCGAGGCCGAGGTAGCTGACGTGCTCGGAGTCAGCCTGGGGACGGTGAAGAGCACCGTCTCCCGCGCGGTCGCCAAGCTGCGCACCGACTCCAACCTGCTAGCCGACTGACCGCAGGCGCGCTGGCCGTCCTGCTGGCAAGGGACCGGCGCAGGCGGGGGCCAGTGACGTTTGGCCGGCAACGTGGCACTATCCACCCCAGGGATAATTCCGGCGGCACAGCGACACGGCTGGGCCAGCCGCTGGAGTACGGCGGATTGCAGGAGGCTTCCGTGCGCAGCACGATGATGGACGTCCCGCTGACGGTCACAAGGATCATGCAGTACGGCTGCTCGGCCTACGCTGACCGCGAGGTGGTGACGCTGACCTCTGATGGCCTGCGCCGGCAGAGCTATGCCGCGACCGGCGAGCGGGCTGCCCGGCTGGCGCACGCGCTCCGGTCGCTCGGAGTGGACGGTGACCAGCGCGTCGCGACGTTGATGTGGAACAACGCCGAGCACCTCGAGGCCTACCTGGCCATCCCGTCGATGGGCGCGGTCCTGCACACGCTGAACCTGCGGCTCGAGCCTGAAGTGATCGGGTACATCGCCACGCACGCGGGCGACGACGTGGTGATCGTGAACCCGAGCCTGATCCCGCTCCTCGCGCAGGTACTGCCGCACGCCACGACGATCCGCCACATCCTGGTTACGGGCGCAGAAGGAGAAACGGACTCCTCGGCGCTGGAGTCGCTGTCCGGGCCTGGTCGCGAGGTGCACAGTTACGAGACCCTCCTCGCGGCGCAGCCCGCTGCATTCGACTGGCCTGCGGTGGACGAAGGCAATGCCGCCGCCATGTGCTACACGAGCGGAACCACCGGGCACCCGAAGGGGGTCGTGTACAGCCACCGGTCGATGCACCTGCACTCGATGGCGGTGAACACCGGAGCTGTCTTCGGGATGTCCGAGCGAGACAAGGTTCTTCCGGTCGTGCCGATGTTCCATGCCAACGCCTGGGGACTGCCGTACGCGGCGGTGATGGCCGGGGCGAGCCTCATCATGCCGGACCGGTTCCTGCAACCCGAGCCGCTGGTCAAGCTGATCGAGGCCGAGCGCCCGACGGTGGCCGGCGCGGTCCCGACGATCTGGAATGGCCTGCTGCAATACGTCCGGGCGAACGGCGGGGACCTGAGCTCGCTTCGCGTGGTGCCGTGCGGCGGCTCGGCGGTCCCGCACGCGCTGATGGAGGCGTACGAGAAGGAGCTCGGCGTCTACATCCTGCAGGCCTGGGGGATGACGGAGACCTCCCCGCTCGGCAGCGTCGCGCACGCGCCGGTGACGGCTACCGGAGAGGACGCGTGGGCCTACCGTGACACCCAGGGCAGGCTGATCTGCGAGGTGGAAGCCAGGCTCATCGGCGAGGGCGGCGTCCAGCTCCCGCACGACGGCAAGTCAGTGGGCGAGGTCGAGGTCAGGGGCCCGTGGATCACCGGGTCGTACTACAAGGACGACGACCCGGAGAAGTTCAGGGACGGCTGGCTGCGGACTGGCGACGTCGGCACCATCGACCGCTTGGGCTACGTCGTGCTGACCGACCGCGCCAAGGACGTGATCAAGTCAGGCGGCGAGTGGATCTCCTCGATGGAGCTGGAGAATGCCCTGATGGCGCACCCCGACGTGCTCGAGGCGGCCGTGATCGGCGTGGCCGACGACCGATGGGGCGAACGGCCGCTGGCCACCGTGGTCCTCGCTCCAGGCGCGACGATCAGCGCAGCGGAGCTGCGGGAGTTCCTCTCCGGCAAGGTTCCCCGCTGGCAGCTGCCCGAGCGCTGGTCGTTCATCGCCGAGGTGCCGAAGACCAGCGTCGGCAAGTTCGCCAAGACCAAGATCAGGGACGCGTACGCGCACGGCGAGTATGAGGTGATCGAGGCGCGCTAGCGCAGGTCTGCGAGCGGAGTACCGGCAACGCGGTGAGTGCTTTGCGGCGCTCGCGCAACTCCCGGTACCCTAGGTCAGCGGTCGGCGCAAGCCCACCATGGGCGAGCTGTCCACGACGAGCATGTGCCGGATCGCGCTAACGGGTTCCCTGTGCTTGTGCAGGGTACCGAGGAGGCTTCGCCTAGTCCGGTCTATGGCGCCGCACTGCTAATGCGGTTTGGGTTCGCGCCCATCCGGGGTTCAAATCCCCGAGCCTCCGCTGTCCGCGCACGGACTGCGCGTCATGAAGCGCGGGTTCCTGTTCCGCATCAGTGATCAGGTCATCGGGCCTGATGGCACAAGCCGTCCTCCCACTCGACTTCCCGCGAGGAGGCACATGATGCCAGGAAGGGTCGAAGGCAAGGTCGCCTTCATCACCGGCGCCGGGCGGGGTCAGGGGCGCAGTCATGCGATCCGGCTGGCCGAGGAGGGCTCCGACATCATCGCCGTGGACATACTTGCGGACTATCCGACGGTCCGCTATGCGATGTCCAGCCAGGCGGACCTGGACGAGACTGTCCGCGCTGTCGAGGCGCTCGGCCGCAGGATCGTGGCGGCCGAAGCCGACGTGCGCGACAGCGCGATGCTCAAAGCGACCCTTGACGCTGGCGTGGCCCAGCTTGGCCGGCTGGACATCGTCTGCGCCAATGCCGGGATTTACACCGTCCAGCCGTGGGACCAGGTCAGCGCGCAGGTGTGGCAAGACACCATAGACACGAACCTGACCGGGGTCTGGAACACCATGGTCGTGGCGGTCCCGCATCTCATCGCCGCAGGTGGCGGGTCCATCATCGGCACCAGCTCCACCGCCGGCCTGAAGGGCATGCCCTTCCTCGCCCCCTACGTCGCGGCTAAGCACGCCGTGGTCGGCCTCTGCCGGTCGCTAGCCAACGAGCTCGCCCGCCATCACATCCGGGTCAACACGGTGCACCCGGCCGGCGTCGATACCCCGATGGTCGCCGGCCCGGAGACCCTCGAGCCGTTCGTGAGCCAGCA
>JASHXW010000154.1 GCA_030043395.1 Streptosporangiaceae bacterium | reverse complement strand
GCGCCGCTGGTCGAGCGGTTCGTCAGGGACGGCCAGGAGGTGCGGCTGACTCAGGCCGCGCTCGAGACGCTGGCCGTCGTCGCCTACCGCCAGCCCGTCGGCCGAGCTCAGGTGTCCGCGGTCCGCGGGGTCAACTGCGATGGCGTCATGCGGACGCTCACGCTGCGCGGCCTGGTCGAGGAGACCGGTACCGACCCGGAGACCGGTGCCATCCTGTTCCGGACCACGCCGTACTTCCTGGAGCGGCTCGGGCTGGCGAGCCTGGATCAGCTGCCGGAGCTGGCGCCGTTCTTGCCCGACCAGCTTGACGACGAGCAGGACTCCGGTCATGCCCGCGGCTGACCGGGGTGACGGGGCCGCCAGACGCGATTTCAGGGGAGCCAGGCCGGCCGCTCGTCCGTACGACGACGACGACGATGACGACTGGGGCATCGAGCCGGGGCAGCGCGACTCGCTGACCGACGTGCCCGGTGGCGTGCGGCTGCAGAAGGTGCTCGCAGCCGCGGGTGTCGGCAGCCGCAGGAGCTGCGAGGAGCTGATCGGGGCTGGCCGGGTCGAGGTAGACGGCGAGATCGTGCGTCGGTTCGGTGCCAGGGTCGACCCGAAGACCCAGGTGATCAGGGTCGATGGCAAGCGCATCCCGGCCAGCGAGGACCTGGTGTACCTGGCGCTGAACAAGCCTCCTGGGGTGGTCAGCACCATGTCCGATGACCGCGGCAGGCGTACGATCGCCGACCTTGTCGGCGACCGTAGCGAGCGGTTGTTCCACGTCGGCAGGCTTGACTACGAGACCGAGGGCCTGATCTTGCTGACCAACGACGGGGAGCTGGCGCACCGGCTGGCGCATCCGCGCTATGGCGTCCTGAAGACCTATCTTGCCGAGGTCCGGGGACCAGTGCCGAGGGACCTCGCGCGGCGGATGACCACCGGGATCGACCTGGAGGACGGGACGGTCGCCGCTGATCGGTTCCGTGTCGTGGAGCAAGCTGGAACCAGGGTGATGGTTGAGATCACCCTGCACGAGGGACGCAAGCACGTCGTGCGCCGGATGCTGGCGGAGGCAGGGCACCCGGTCAGCCGGCTGGTCAGGACCCAGGTCGGGCCGATCGGGCTCGGATCCCTGCGGCAGGGGGCCACGCGCCGGCTGACGACCTCGGAAGTCGGAAACCTGTACGCCGCGGTCGGGCTGTAGGACGCTGTCGGCGCTTGAGGAGGAGTCGTGGCTGTCAGGGCCATCAGGGGAGCTGTTCAGGTCGACGCGGATGATCGTCAGGCGATACTCGACGGCACCGCTGAGCTTGTGACCGAGGTCATGGACCGGAACGGGCTCACGACCGACGAGGTGATCAGCGTCATCTTCTCGGCAACCCCCGACCTGTCCGCCGAGTTCCCGGCGCTGGCGGCGCGCAAGCTCGGCTTCCAGGAGGTCCCGCTGCTGTGCTGCACGGAGATCCGCGTGCCAAACGCGATGCCGAGGGTGGTGCGGCTGATGATGCATGTCGAGACGGACCAGGAACGGGCCCAGATACAGCACGTGTACCTGCGAGGGGCCGCCGCGCTCCGGCTGGACATCGCGCAGTGACCAGCCCGCCGAAGTCTGCCGTCATCATCGGCACTGGCCTGATCGGGACCTCGATCGCCCTGGCGCTGCGTGAAAGCGGCACGCAGGTGTGGCTAGCCGACACCAACCCCGAGGCACTGCGGCTGGCGGCTGAGCTCGGCGCGGGCCAGCCGATCGGCGGCAGCCATCGGCCTGGCGAGGCCAGCCTGGGCGCAGCGGGCACCGATCTGCCCGGTCCCGGCATCGCCGACGTCGGCGAGGCGGACATCGCGGTGCTCGCCATGCCTCCCGCGGCGGTTGCCCGTACGCTGCTCGCCGCCCAGCGCCAGGGCCTGGCCAGGTGCTACACCGATGTCGCAAGCGTCAAGCAGCTACCGCTGCGCGAGGCCGGGGAACTGGGTTGTGACCTGGCGAGCTTCGTCCCCGGTCACCCGATGTCCGGCCGCGAGCGGTCCGGTCCGGCCAGGGCACGCGCGGACTTGTTCGTCGGCCAGTCGTGGGTGATCTGCCCCTCTGACCAGACCGCTGCGGAGTGCGTCCAGGCAGTGACTGACCTGGTCGCGGCATGCCGTGCGGTACCGGTCCAGTTGCCCGCGCCTGACCACGATCACTTCGTCGCGCTCGTGTCGCACGCGCCGCACCTGATCGCAAGCGCCCTTGCGGCGCAGTGCCTTGACGCGCCGGCGTCGGCTCTGGCGCTGGCCGGTCCCGGCCTGCGCGACATGACCAGGATCGCGGCAGGCGAGACCGGGCTGTGGACTGAGATCCTGGCGGCGAATGCCGAGCCGGTCAGCGAGGTGCTCCTCGCAGTGGCCGCGCGGCTCCAGGAATCAGCCGCCGCCCTGAAGGCAATCGCGGCAGGACAGGCGGGCGCAGCGGATGAGCTCGCTGCGCTGCTGGAGGCCGGGCGGGACGGCGTCGCCAAGATCCCCGGCAAGCAGGGCGGTCCGCCGCCGCATTACAGCATCGTGCAGGTCGTGATCGGCGACCGGCCAGGAGAGCTTGCCAGGCTGTTCGCTGCGGCAGGCGAGGCCGGCATCAACGTCGAGGACGTCAGGATCGAGCACTCACCGGGCCTGCCGGTCGGCGTGGCCGAGCTGTCGGTCAGGCCGCAAGCCGCCGAACCGCTCTCGGCCGCGCTGGCTGAGTGCGGTTGGCCGGTAACATCACCTGCGTGACAAATTCGGCTGCGGGACTCGCTCAGGCCTCCGGCGATCACCGGGCGCTGGTGATTGCCGTCGACGGCCCGTCCGGATCGGGCAAGTCCAGTGCCGCCCGCGGCACCGCGTCGCGACTCGGCCTGCGCTATCTCGACACCGGCGCCATGTACCGCGCGGTGACATGGTGGCTACTGGAGCACAGCGTGGACCT